>JAPLKC010000093.1 GCA_026388255.1 Pseudomonadota bacterium
TGGACTTAATGATTCCGGGGTCAGGACGTTGGCGCTGTCTCCTGTGGCCATACCGGCGTAACCGAAATGCCACGGCATTCCTACCTGTTCAATGGGTTTTCCGTCAACAACGAAGGGTTTAAGACGGGAAGTAACCAGTGCGTAAGCCTCAATAGAACCTCTTTCAGTGCTTACACGAATCCGGTCGCCGTTTTTGACCCCCTTTGTCTGGGCCAGTGATCTACTTATCTCTACAAACATGTCCGGAACCATTTCTACAAGCCATGGCAGACTGCGTGTCATGCTGCCGGTTTGCCAGTGCTCGGTCATCCGGTAAGTAGTGCCGATAAAAGGATATTTGTTTATATCGCAACTGTCGTTGTTAGATAACACCACACAGGGATTGTTCTGTACTTTCGAGAGAAGATTCCTGGCCGGACTTTCAATCGGTTCATAATGTTCAGGAAAAGGCCCGTCTTTCATAGTAATAGCATAGATGCGACCAACACCTTCGGAATTCATGATAAAAGGGTTGGCTCCTTTTTCATCGTCCACAGGTGGGGCGCCTCCATCGGGTACATCCCCTTGCCACTTCTTTTCAACAGGATTCCAGACAATAACAGGACGTTTCGGGTCAAACGGTTGTCCTGCCTTATTAACAGAGGCACGGTTGTAAAGGATACGCCGGTTTACGGGCCAGGACCATGCCCATTTCGGATACATCCCAAGATTGTTGGGAAGGTCTGTGGAGTCGCGCCTGGCCATCATGTTCCCGTCTTTTGTGTATGACCCGCAATATATCCAGCAGCCCGACACTGTTGACCCGTCGTCCTGGAGCTGGGCAAAAGCCGGCACCTGATCTCCGGTTTTAAACTCCAGAGTTTTGTCTTTATCCTTAATGGCTGTATCGCGTGTAAAATATCCGTTGATTTCCCTGGCTACCCGGTGCACGTCCGGCTCATGACCATCGCCATAGTTCCATGCCATTTTTACAATCGGACCAGGGAAAGCCCCGCCCTCTTTTTTGTAAAGGGCTTTTATCTTTTTGTGGAACTGGTCGAGGATCCAGAGGTCACTTTTAGCTTCACCGGGTGGTTCTACTGCTGCATAACGCCACTGCGCCCACCGTCCGGAGTTGCTTATGCTTCCCTCTTTTTCCACGGATGCTGCTGCCGGAAGCATAAAGACTTCTGTCTTAATATCCTTTGGATTTACTCCTGGGCGCTTCCAGAAAATGGATGTTTCAGTTTCCCAGAGATCGACAGTGACGAGCCATTTGAGCTTCCCAAGCCCTTCACGGGCTTTGAGGGAGTTCGGTCCGCCTACGGCAGGGTTCATCCCCATACAAACCAGGCCTTCAATCTCTCCCTTCAAAATCTTGTGCATAGCCTGGACATAAGAATAGTTGCCGCTTCGTTTTGGCATATAATCATAACAGAAACTATTTTCAGCAGTTGCATTATCGCCCCACCATGCTTTGAGGAGGCTTATAATATATTTGCCGCCGTTCTGCCACCAGTTGGTGCTTTTAGACTCCTTTGACTTCGGGAAATATCTTCCGATGTATGCTTCGAGAGAGGTATCGCTGAAATCCGGCGATGCTATGTAACCCGGCAGAACATGGAAGAGAAGGCCGAAGTCCGTAGAACCCTGAACATTGGATTCGCCGCGCATTGCGTTTACACCGCCACCGGCGATACCTACATTGCCGAGCAGCAATTGGAGCAGGGCAGTGGCGCGCACATTCTGAACCCCGTGGGTAGACTGGGTGATGCCCATAGCGTAAAGTATGGTACCTGCCTTGTCAGGTCTTCCTGTGCCGCAGAAAGCCTGAGCAACTTTGAGGTAGTCCTCTTTTTTTGCGCCCGTAACTGAGCAAACCATATCGACAGTGTAACGTGAGTAGTGCTTTTTCAGGAGCTGAAATATGCAGCGAGGGTCTGACAACGTCGGGTCGCGACGCGCTTTCCCTGATCCGTCCAGGGCATAGGCCCAGGACTTCATGTCATAAGCCTTTTCACGGTCATCCCAGTTTGCAAACATCCCCTCCTTAAAGCCATACCCTTCGGTAACGATGAATGAGGCATTTGTATATTCTCTCACATACTCTTTGTGGATAAGGTTGTTCTGCAAAGCATAATTGATAAGCCCACCGAGAAAGGCAATGTCGGTTCCAGGTCTGGTGCGGGCATAAATATCAGCCTTTGAGGAAGTCCTTGTATAACGTGGATCTACAGAGATGAGCGTTGCCCCTTTTTCCATGGCCGCCTCGATCCATTTAAAAGAGATCGGGTGATTTGCGACAGGATTACAGCCTATGGCCATAATGCAATCGCTGTTTTTCAGGTCGTTCCAATGATTTGTCATTGCGCCCCGTCCAAAAGAAGCCGCCAGACCGGCGACTGTAGACGAGTGTCAGAGGCGAGCCTGATGTTCTAAATACACTACGCCCATGGAACGGGCGAATTTACTTTCAAGGTAGCACTCTTCGTTATCGAGGCCTGCTCCGCCAAAGATGGCAATGCCCTCGGTGCGGTTTACAGTATATAGATCACCGTCTTTCTTGTTGGTCTCCTTCAGTTTGAATGTCCGGTCACGTGTTTCTTTCATTAGCTTTGCTATCCGGTCAAGAGACCAATCCCAGGATTTTTCTTCCCATTTTTCTGAGCCTGGGGCGCGGTACATTACTTTTTGAAGGCGCCGCTCATTATTTGCCACCTGGAACATGGCTTCACCCTTTGAACACAGCGAGCCCTGGTTGATCGGGCTTGAGTCATCCCCCTCAATATTGACGATCTTGCCGTCTTTAACGTGCACGATCATGCTGCACCCAACTGCACAGAACGGGCACACAGTAGTTGTTGTTTTTAGACCTTTGGTTCGAAGCTCCGGTGAATCGAAATTGCTTGCACCGGCCGTTTTTCAGAAATCACAAGTCCGGCGGCTGCAACTCCGCCCCCAATAATGAACTTTCTTCTCGAAATATCCATAACCTCTTCTCCTTCATATGATCATTCAATCAGGTCCGGTTACGGCATATGCCGCTTATGCTCTCCATTCTTTGAGTGTTGTTATCACCGGCAGTCTGTTGTTCAAACCTTTTGTTTATCTTCCCCAAAGTTTAAATGAATTGTGATTTATAAAATACTTTACATTTTAACTGTGAATATTTGCACTCAATTATTTTTACGAGTCTATAAATAAATTTGTTATTTATTTTATCAATAATGATTAAATAAAAAGCGGCAGGTTTTTCTGAGTAACAACAGTCAGTTGTTTTCAGAAAAAAGCATTATCTCTCACAGGGTTTGCAAAAAAAAGTCTGTGCGGGCAGCAAGCGAAGTTTATTTAATTGATTGGCACTTGATGATTAACGAAGAATTATTGTTACTTTTCCCGTTTCCTGACTAATCCCCGAAAGACACCCCGATTTCCCGTGCAGTTCTTACGGTATCGCAATCAACGGAAACATTCCTTATTTTCCCGATTACCTCCTCAAGGGGGATGGCCTTTACTTCGGGAGGGTCAAGGGCTACCATAGTGCCGAATTTCTTTGCTTCAATCATCCTTACAGCGGCTGCACCGAAGCGAAGCGCTATGAGCCGGTCAAATGTCGTTGGCGATCCTCCACGCTGCAGATGTCCAAGTACGATTGATCTTGTGTCCTTTCCGGTCCTCTTAGAGATTTCTTTGGCTAAGAACTCGGCAATTCCTCCAAGCACAACATCTTGACGTCCTGTTTCGCCCATCCCTTTATCAACGGCCTGTCCTCCAAGAGAGGCTGCCCCTTCAGCAGCAACCACTATAGAGTACTTTTGTCCATGTAATTCACGATCCATGATGTGTTCGCAAACACGATCAATATCAAAGGGTATTTCGGGAATCAGGATGACATCCGCTGCACCCGATAAACCGCTGTTCAGCGCAATCCATCCCGCATGCCTTCCCATAACTTCAACCACCATGACTCGTTCATGGGACTTCGCTGTAGAGTGAAGCCGATCTATTGCCTCGGTGGCAATGCTTACTGCTGTGTCAAAACCGAATGTAATTACCGTGCCGCAAAGATCGTTGTCAATAGTCTTTGGTACACCAATTACAGGCATGCCCTTTTTGTAAAAGTCGTAAGCAATGGAAAGGCTTCCGTCTCCTCCCACTGCCACCAGACAGTCGAAATGTAGCCTTTTGAAATTTTCCACAACTTTATCCGATACATCGCGTATCTCTGTTTCGCCGGCCAGATTGGTAATGGGCATCTGGAATGGGTTTCCGCGATTTGTTGTACCCAGTATTGTGCCTCCGATATTTGCAATATGATGCACCTTGTCCGGGGTGAGAGGAATGATTTCGTCCGTGTTTAAGAGACCTGCATATCCATTTTTAATGCCGTATGTATCCCAGCCTCTGCTGTTTGCGGCCAAAACCACTGCCTCTATAACTGCGTTAAGCCCCGGTGCATCACCACCACCGGTATTGATTGCAATCTTCATCCCCTTTTCCATTTTAACCCCCTTTAATCAATATTCAATTGCCTCAAAAATACATTCTACTTTAAATTGTAAAATCATACAAGTTTATGAAAGGGGCATACCGTAAATCAGCGAAAAACAGTTTATCGCAGCAACGGTACCGTTATCAAACATCGAACAGGTAAATTATCTGTTTAATATATCTTTGCGTGGAAGATAAAAGATTATGTTTTTTATTTGAAAACCCTTTCGGGTATATGTGAAAATAAACAGCATGTATAAGATTTTGAAAAACATACCCGGTGATTTCCCAATCATTGAGAGACCATACAAGGAAATGGCAGACAAAACAAGCATTAGTGAGGTCGAGCTATTGTCCGTACTCAATAAATTTAAAAAAGAAGGCATAATACGAAGAATCGCCGCTGTGCTTTATCATCGAAGGGCTCTATACACGCATAATGCAATGGTTGTCTGGAAGGTGAAGGATGCTGACATTGACAGGGTAGGGGGCATAATGGCTTCTTTCCCTGAGGTGAGCCACTGTTATGAGAGGGAAAAGGGAGGTTACTGGGATTACAATGTATATACCATGATACACGGAAAAAGCCTGGAAGACTGTAAGGAAATTGCCGGGCGCATATCAGATAGGACCGGTATAAAAGACTTTCAAATGTTTTTCAGCCGGAGAGAATTTAAAAAGATACCGTTAAGGATGATTTATGAATAGAAAAATATCGAGTGAATTATATGCAGAAGCAAGGCAATACATGCCTGCCGGTGTAAACAGTCCTGTAAGGGCTTTTCAATCTGTTCACGATACGCCGTTTTATGTGAAAAAAGCCAAAGGTGCATACCTTTTTGATGTGGATGGAAACACCTACCTTGATTATGTTGCTTCATGGGGCGCAATAATCCTCGGACATGCCCACAACGGCCTTATTGAAGAAGTAAAGACAGCGCTTGATGAAGGCACAAGCTTCGGTGCCTGCCATCCCAACGAGATTAAACTGGCAAAGCTTATTACAGAAGCATTCCCTTCAATAAATCTTCTGAGGCTGACAAGCTCCGGCACAGAGGCAACAATGAGCGCCATAAGGCTTGCAAGAGGTTTTACCGGAAAAAACGGTGTCATAAAGTTTAAGGGCTGCTATCACGGGCATGTTGACAGTCTTCTTGTAAAAGCAGGTTCAGGTCTGGCTACCTATGGAATACCTGACAGCGGGGGTATCCCGGAAGTACTTGCAAAATGTACATATGTTGCAGATTTTAATCATATCGATACGGTGCGGAATATTGTCAGAGAAAACAAGGATATTGCCTGTATCATACTTGAACCTGTCATGGGCAATATGGGGCTTATCCTGCCCGGAAAGGGATTTCTTGAGGATGTGCAGGAGATATGCAAACAAGAAGGGATTTTACTT
The DNA here is from genome assembly GCA_026388255.1 of Pseudomonadota bacterium. Lineage (NCBI taxonomy): Bacteria > Pseudomonadati > Pseudomonadota > Pseudomonadota bacterium. Next base: position 5,876 of record JAPLKC010000093.1, read on the forward strand.
ATATTTGACGAAGTCATAACAGGCTTCAGGGTTGCATACGGCGGAGCGCAGCACATTTACGGGATTGATCCTGATATAACATGTCTTGGAAAAATAATCGGCGGAGGTTTTCCTATTGGCGCCTTTGGAGGCAAAAAAGAGATTATGAATATGATTGCCCCTCTCGGTGATGTTTATCAGGCTGGCACATTGTCGGGCAATCCCATTGCAGTAAGAGCAGGGATTTATGTGCTTGAGCATCTGAGAAAAAACAGCGACATATATAGTTCAATGGATAAAAAGATTGAAATGTTAAAAACACAGTTGCTTCAAATTGCGGATAAGTTCGGTATTCCTTACAAGATTAACCATATTACCGGGATGTTCACAGGATTTTTCTCCGAAAATAATGTCAACGATTACGAGGCCGCTCTGACATCAAACCGTGCGCTTTATGAACAGTTTTTCAAATTAATGCTTGAAGAGGGAATATTTTTTGCTCCAAGCCCATTTGAGGCTTCATTCTTAACAGCCTCTTACGGGGACAAGGAATTATTGAGGACCATAGATGCCTGCGAAAAGGTTTTTAAAACGCTTAAAGGTTTTTATAAATGATTGAAATGAAAAACCATAGAGCTACTGCATATATAGATTTAAAGGTTCTTGAAGAAAATTATTGGATGATAAAGTCACGACTGCCTGTGGATGTGAAAATACTCTGTGTCGTGAAAGCCGATGCATATGGCCACGGTATGATTCAAGTCGCCGGAAAACTTGCATCTATAGGCGCGGATTACTTAGGTGTTGCATTAATCAGTGAGGGTATGCACCTAAGGTCTCATAACGTGAGTATCCCGGTGCTTGTGATGGGCGGCATGATGCCCTGGGAGGACGTTCAACAGGCATTAGACTATGACCTTATGCTCGTTGTACATGATATGGATATGTTAAAAAGGATAAAGGATGCCTGTACACTTCAGGAAAAATCTATCAGTATCCATCTGAAAGTTGATACCGGGATGGGAAGGCTTGGTTTTCACCCTGATAATATGCCTTCTGTGATTGAGGAGATAAAAGGCTCAAAATATATCAAGGTGGAAGGCTTAATGAGCCATTTTTCTTCTTCAGAGATAAGGGATGCATACGGGATGGCGCAGGTAAAGGCTTTTAAATATATTTTGCAGTTGTTCCAAAATAGTGGTATTAAAACAGAACTTTCTCATATGGCAAATAGCGGGGCGATAAGTAATTATCCTGAAGCATATTTCGACATGGTCAGAGTCGGAATCAACCTTTACGGATCTTGCACTGCTGTTGAATTAAAAGAAAAACTCCCTGTTAAGCAGGTAATGAAGCTGATATCAAGGATTGCATTGATAAAAGAGTTTCCTTCGGGATATTCGCTGAGCTACGGGAGATCTTATACTACGGAAAAGAGTGTAAAGATAGCATGTATACCTGTAGGTTATGCTGACGGTTATCCGAGGGCTCTATCAAACAAAGGTTCTGTATTGATAAGAGATAAAAGGTGCAATGTGGTTGGAAAGGTTTGTATGGATTGGATATTGGTTGATGTTACGGATATTGAGGACGTACATGCAGGCGACGAGGTGATTTTACTGGGAAGAGGCAATACCGACACAATTACTGCCGACGAGATAGCGCAGTTGACAGGTACTATCCCTTACGAAATACTCTGTAAAATATCCGGGAGAGTCCCGAGGATTTATCACGAGGCATTATGAATAATAGTATTCTAAGAAAAATATTGATCCCTGGTATAGATTTTTTAAAAGAGACCGGCAATATAGGGATGTTTTTTATTCAAAGCATCTACCTGTGTTTCAGGAGACCCTTTAAACTTGACTATATACTCAAACAGATGGAATTTATCGGTGTAAATTCGGTTGCGGTTGTAGTGGTTTCCGGCGGATTTATCGGGATGGTTCTTGCTTTGCAATCATATCATGGCTTCAGGCGATTTGGCTCTGAAGGGCTTGTCGGGGTTACTGTGGCATTAAGTATGACTCGTGAACTTGGTCCTATTCTCACAAGCCTGATGGTTACCGGCCGGGCAGGTTCTGCAATGGCAGCGGAACTTGGTTCAATGAGAGTGACCGAGCAGATAGACGCATTAACAGTCATGGCCCTCAGTCCGATAAAATATCTTGTTGTGCCCAGGGTTATTGCATCTTTTTTGATGCTTCCTGTTTTAACCATCATATCGGACTTTGTCGGGATTGTCGGCGGTTACCTTGTAGGGGTTAAGCTCCTGGGGATTAACGAAGGCGCATTTATCAACAAGATAATTAAGTACCTTAACCCTGAAGACATATACAATGGTCTTGTGAAAGCAGCCTTTTTCGGGATTATTTTGAGTGTTATCTCATGTTATAAGGGTTTTTACACAAAAGGGGGCGCGGAAGGCGTAGGCCGGTCAACTACTGAGGCTGTTGTTTTTTCGAGCCTAATGATATTGATATCGGATTACGTATTGACTTCTTTGATGTTTTAACATGGATGATATAGCCATAAGATTAATAGATATCCATAAAAGCTTCGGTAATCAAAAAGTGCTTGATGGAATAAATCTTGAGATAGAAATAGGGAAAACTACGGTAATAATCGGAAAAAGCGGAGGCGGGAAAAGTGTTCTGCTGAAGCATGTAATCGGACTTTTAAAACCGGATAAAGGCGAAATATGGATAGACGGTGTTGAAATTACAAGATTAAACGAGAGAGATCTGAATGATGTACGAAAAAAGTTCGGAATGCTTTTTCAGGAAGCAGCCCTCTTTGACTCTATGGATGTTTTTGATAATATAGCCTTCCCGCTGCGTGAACGTACGAAGATGACTGAAACAGAAATAAAGGGGATTGTTGAGGATAGGCTCAAGCAGGTTGGTCTTTTTAATGTTACCGAAAAGATACCGTCCGAACTGTCTGGCGGTATGAGAAAAAGAGTAGGACTTGCAAGAGCCCTTGCCCTTGATCCGGGTATAATACTATTTGATGAGCCGACGAGCGCCCTTGATCCTATTATATCGTTAACAATATTGGATTTAATAAAGGAGACTCAGACATATTTTAAAAAAACATACCTTGTAATAAGCCACGATATACTCGGTATGTTCAGGATTGCCGATAAAGTTGCCATGTTGAGCAATGGCAGGATTATAGAATACGGAACGCCCCTTGAAATAAAGCAAAGCAGCAATGATGACACCAGGGAGTTCTTGAGGGCGACAAAAATACCGGGGTTTGCAGGAGGAGATATATGAATAATAAAATAATTTCCACTGAATTGAAGGTGGGCATACTGGTTCTTGTCGGGATTTTGATGCTTTTTTATATGTCATTCAGGATTGGAAGGTTCGGGCTATTCCGGGAGCAGGGGTATGAGCTTTTTGTGACCTTCAGCAACGCAAGCGGCCTTGATGTTAAAACGCCTGTCCAGATTGCCGGTGTTGCTGTAGGGAAGATTAAAGAGATTGTGCTTGACGGCTACATGGCCAAGGCAACACTTACCATAATGAAAAGCGTGAAAATACCGGCTGACAGCAAAGCGGCAGTGAAATCACAGGGTGTTCTCGGAGATAAATTTATCGAAATCATACCCGGACCGGGAAAAGCGTTCCTGGCGCAGGGTGGAATAATTGAGAACGTAATACAGGCGCCTAATTTTGATGAAATCTTTACAAATGTCAGTACGGCTGCAAAGAACTTTGGCGACACGATGAGCGAATTCAAAGGATTAGTGGGCGAGAATGAAAGGGTTAACATAAAAAGAAGCATTGAGAATATCCAGGTAGTCAGCGGTGAGTTTAAAGACCTTGTTAAAGAGAATAAAGAGAACATAGGCCGTATTGTTGATAATGCCGACGAAACATTAACAGGACTCAAGGTAATTGTGAAAAATGTAGAGGATGGGAAGGGGACACTGGGTCTTTTGGTTAAGGATGATAAACTTTACAAAGACGCAAAAGATGCTGTCAGCACGATAAAAAGCATTACATCCGATATAGAACAAGGGAAGGGTACAATCGGTAAGCTTGTTAAGGATGACGCGATATATGCGGACGCAAAGGATACGGTAAAAAATATAAAGGATATTACAGACGGCATAAAGAAAGGCGAGGGCTCGTTAGGAAAGTTTGCAAAGGATGACAAGTTGTATAACGAAACGGAAAAGGCCGTGAGAAAGGTTCAAAGGGCAGCGGATGGCATCTCGGAAATGACGCCTGTTACGATCCTTGGCACGATTTTCGGCATGTTCTTCTGATTTTAATGTGGAAATTTGTTTTTCTCCTTATACTTTTCCCCTGCACTCTACAGGCATTTTGGCCTGTATATTGGGAATTCGGGGGAGAAAAGAGGTTCTTCGGCCCCCTTGTTTCTTATAAACAGGAAAACAATGAAACCAGCCTTACAATAAGACCATTCCTCTTTTCTTATGATTCCAATGAGGGAGGGATTTATAATTATCTTTATCCTCTTGGAAAATCAGCTAAAGATAAATCATATTTTCTGCCTTTTTACCTCTCAAAAGGCTTATCTCAGTCCGACAGAGCTGCTTCGGATGAAAGAATTCCATCCCAGCCATCTGATACGTCATTTCTGCTGTTTTTTCATGGCACATCATCTAAGGGGGTCTACGGCGGGATATTTCCATTTTATGGAAAACTCTATGACAGGTTTGGAAAAGACGAAATGGGGTTTTGTATGTGGCCCTTTTACAGTTATACTGAAACTGACGAGGCGAAGAAAACGCATATCCTCTGGCCTTTCATTTCTGTTTACAGCGGTACAGAAAAAGGTTTTAAACTGTGGCCTTTATTCGGGACAAAACAACAGGAGGGGATAAAAAAGTCAAGTTTTTTTCTCTGGCCCATATTTTATAAGGAAGATAATTATCTTGATTCAGATGAGCCAACAGAAAAATTCTATGCCATACCTTTTTATCTGTCATCAAGATCGAAAACAAGAGATGAACACATGATTATGTTCCCTTTGTACTCATATTCGAAAGACCAGTACAGGGAAAAAACAAAGATCCTCTGGCCTGTTTTTTCGTTCACAAAAGGCGATGATATGTCAGGTTACAGCATTTTCCCGCTGGTATCGTCGGAAACACGGGAATCGTACAGTACTTTGAGCATATTGTGGCCTGTTTTGTACAACCAGTCGGAATGGTCTATAAGGGACAGGCTATATACAAATAAACGGGTGTTATTGTTTAACAGGTATGTGGATGATGAAGATGGTATTTATTTTAATGTTTGGCCTTTATTTGAACATCAGGAAAAGCAGGGACATACTGACGTAATTATGCCGTCTTTACTGCCTGTAAGGTCTCCCGATATTGACAGAATTATAAAACCACTTTTTACAATAATGGAACATCGTACGGAAGGAAATAAAAGCATGACAAGTTTTTTCTACGGGCTTATTACAAGGGAAGAAGAAGATGATAACAACTGGAAGATGAGGTTTGCATTTCTTTTTGAGCTTAAAAAGGAATCGGGCTATGTGGGCTATGAAATCCTTTCAGGATTATTCGGTATAAATAAATCGCGGGTAAAAATACTCTTTATACCCTTTAATCGTGGCAACAGCGAATCAGGTATAAAAAATACTGAATAAAAGTTTTGCTGATCTGAATCAGAATGACTGTTACTTGAGCAGATAATCGAATTTCGACCTGAATTCTTCAGGTTTTAGCTTTGCTGTACTTGCAATATGTTTTAAACGATCTCCTTCAAAATCTTCCTTCTCGATTCTAATCATATATTTCCTTGCAACTTCATATGTTTCGGAATTGATATCTACCTTCCGTACTTTAGAGCCGCCACATGAATCCAGCATTTCAGTAAAAGAGATGGGGATAATATGGTCCTCATACACAGCTATCATCGAACCTGACCCGCCCTTCAGAAGGAAACGTATTGCACCGTATCCGAGGTTTCTTGTGTATTCAATGTCGTATGGTATAGGGCTTGCTGCCCTTAATTCATATCCTATGTTCATACTGACAATAGGGGCGGATATATCCATGTCATGGAGGTTCTTCCTTACGAGTGATTTGAGAATCCTGCCGAGTTGAATATCGGACAGCCTTGTTTTACCGGATATTTCATCCTTTTCGACATTTTCGCATCTGCTAAGCTCTTCTTCATCAAACTTTTCAGCTAAACCTTCAGCTATGATAGCAACCCCGTAATCTTTTCCCATGGAGAGCCTTTTTATTATTGAACCGGTCAGGATATCGGCTATTTTTTGTATTGAAACCTTCTGCTCTGTAAACTCTTCAGGGATGAGCGATATCGTTGAGCCGGATGCCTTGCCGATTCCAAGGGCCAAATGGCCTGTATGTCTTCCCATGGTGCTGATGAAATACCATCTTCCCATTGTCCTTGCATCTTCAATTATATTGTTGACAAGCTCGACTCCAACATGCCTTGCGGTCTGATATCCGAAGGTTGAAATGCCGCCCGGTAAGGGAATATCATTGTCTATTGTCTTTGGAGTATGAACAACGTTTATGGAACCCCTTCCTTCTCTCTCTATCCAGCTTGCCATATAGAGGGTGCCCTCACCCCCTATTGTTATAAGATATTTTATACCGATCTGCTTCAGTGTAGACAGCAAGGTTTTAAATTTTTGACGGGCGTTTTCCGGGGCATCACGGGATGTTCTGAGGATCGATCCACCTGTAGCATGTAGTCTCGAAACATCATCAATTGTAAGCGGGATAATGCAGTCTTTGTTTCCATCGAAGAGGGGCTTGAATCCCCCTATAATGCCGACAACCTTTTTCCCTTGATTTACAGCTTCAATTGTTGCGGCGCTTATGACTCCGTTAATTCCAGGCGCTGGCCCACCGCCAACTATTATTCCGACTGTATCTTTTGCCATATGGGTTTATTTTGCATTTTTCTTTCTGTATTTGCAAGCTTTTTATTGAATATTTTAAAATCAGAGTCTCTTGCAAAAGTATCATTAATTGCCTTTTTTTGTCGTGCTTGTGCAAGCAACATTCAGTGAATTCAAGGTCTTCTGGACTCCGGCTTCCTCCCAGGATCACCCGCAAGCGGGTACCAGCTTGCGGGGCAGGCTTAGTGACGGCATTTTATAGTTTTGCAAGAGGCTCATCGGTTAAGGTTTTATCAGATTTTATTTTGATAATAAAATTTTGCCCATCTTCCCGGTAGTTATGGAAACTGCGAAGATGGGCAAAATTGACAAAGGAAATATAGTGATTATGTGATCCTTATTTTCTCCGTTGGTGTCTCGTTCTTTTTCTTAGCTTTCTATATTTATGTTTTCTAATTTTCTTTTTTCTCCATTTTAAAACACTACCCATTATTTCACCTCTTTTTTTATAGAAAATTTGTCTTTTGGATATTCGTTCATGTCATAAACGGTGAAAATATAACCTCCATTTTCTCTTTTTGCAATAGTATAATGAAAGAAACCTCCATATTCTTCATCGAATGTGAGAAGACGCGAACCTCCACCGCCTGTGGTAACATATATAATTCCGTCTTTTTCGATTCTGTTATACAGATGTTCGTGACCTGCAAAGACAACATTTACGCCACTTTTAACAAATAAATCGTGAAGAGCGTCTCTATCCACCATATGCCTGTCAAGACAGTAACCTTTGCCGAAGGCCGTTGGAAATAGAGGTTTGTGAAGAAATACAATTTTATATAGCGAGTTCTTCCTAAGCTCTTCTCTAAGCCATTCCAACTGTTTTCCGGTTATCCTGCTTGTCTCTCCGGGCGTTTCCGTGGAAAGCACAATAAAATTAGTGTCTTCTGTAGACAGAGAATGGTAGACGGGTTTTCTTATTAAATTACCGTATATTTTTAGTGATTTAGCGCTATTGATGTCATGATTTCCGGGTGCTATATAAAAGTCGTAATTGTTCGATGTTAGTTCCAGAAATCTACCCCATTCTTTCTCGTTTCCGGGCCTGTCGATAACATCTCCAACAAGAAAAATGGTATGTATACCTTTTTTGCTTATTATATCAAGAAATTGTTTATATACGGATTCCGTAGTTCCTATTTTTGTATCGCCGATGATTGCATAGGAAGAAAAATCCTTAGAAAATACCGTAAAGGGCAATAATAAAACACAAATAGCGAATACGATTAATAATTTTGCATGATATGTAGGCCGCCGCATTGTCTGCCTATCATACTAAATATTTCTTATATTCGCAAATGGTTCATGAGTCAGGCAGGGCAGAATGTGTATTCCCGGCCTTATACCAAGTTGCAAATGAGGGCAATTTGGTATTACAATGTTTTTCAACAAGTCCCTGTCAACATAGCCTGCTTTGCTGACTATATTGAAAGTTTTGAATCTGAAACCCCTGTTTCAACGATGTTTATATTGAAAGGGCATATAAAAATAGATATAATAAAAACTCCATGCGCCTGTAGCTCAATCAGGATAGAGCAACGGACTTCTAATCCGTAGGTTCCGCGTTCGAGTCGCGGCAGGCGCGCATAAAACTTACAATATCCAAGGTGGTTACAAGGCGGTTAGACAATATATATTCTAACTGCCTTTTTTATTTTTAATAGTGTATTTTGTGAACAGGTGGTATCTTTTGTTCTCTAATCCGCAGGCCTTGAACAGGCAGGAACATTCTGTTGTAATGAAAGAAAAAAATTACTATAATCTTCTGGTCAAACTATAAGGAGGCTTCCCGTTATGGAAATTATGGAAGGACATATCTATAAGGCATTTGATATGGAGCTTAGAGAATTAAAGGAGAAGATTCTCCTTGAAGGTGGACTTGTAGAAAGGGCGATACAGGATGCTATTAATGCCCTTCTTGAGAGACGTTCAGAGATTGCAGAAAGAGTTATTGAGAATGATGATGTGGTTAACGCAAGGGAAGTAGAAATTGACGAGTTCTGCCTGAAACTGCTTGCTCTCCGGCAGCCTGCAGCAAGGGATTTGAGACTCATCACGACAGCTATCAAAATTAACTATGATCTTGAAAGGATCGGGGATCTTGCCGTAAATATATGCGAGAGAGTGCTTGAGCTTAACAAGGAACCGCAGTTAAAACCTTATATAGATATTCCTACTATGGCAAATATTGTGCAGATTATGCTCAAAGAAAGCCTGGATGCCTTTGTGAAGGAAGATGTGGAACTGGCATTAAAGGTAACAAATGACGATGAACGTGTTGATCAGCTTCTCGACCAGGTTTTCAGAGAACTTCTTACATACATGATGCAGGATATGAGGACAATTTCAAGGGCAACACGGGTAATGTTCATTTCAAAGTCTCTGGAAAGAATAGCTGACCACGCTGTAAATATTGCCGAACTTGTCATATTTATGGCCGAGGGGAAGATAATAAGACACATTAAAAGCTCCCCCGAGGAATAGGCCCAATGCCAAAGATAATTAGTTTGATCCTGATGTTGATGTCTACAATATTGCTCTCATCCTGCGATGATAATTCTAACAAGGTTACGCATGGGAAAAAACATACTATTACAATAGCCGGCTCAACTTCTGTGATGCCATTTATAGAAAAACTTTCAGAGCATTTCATGGTTGACCGACCGATGTTTAGAATAAATGTCCAGGGCGGAGGCTCTACTGCCGGTATCCAGGCATGTTTCAATAAAACGATTGAAATCGGCATGTCATCAAGGCAATTGAAGCAAGAAGAAAAAATATTAAATGAGATCGTAATCTGTTATGACGGCATTTCGGTGGTTGTACATCCTGAGAATCCAATCCGGGAACTAACCTTAAAACAGATAAGGAGCATCTTCAGCGGACAAATAAAAAACTGGAAAGATTTGGGCTGGATTGACAGGAAAATAGATGCCATAACAAGGGAAGAAGGCTCGGGAACACGTGGATCTTTTGAGGATCTTATTATGAAAAGCGAGGAGATATATGACGGGATTATGGTCCAGGACTCCAATGGTTCGGTAAAGGAGATTGTTGCCACAGACCCATATGCAATAGCATACATATCGCTTGGTCTTGTTGACAAAAGGGTCAGAGCTTTGTCTATCGATGGGGTTTCTGCAAGTCTTCAAAATATAAAGGCAAAGAAATATAAAATTGTAAGACCCTTTCTTTTTATCACAAACGGCCTGCCAAATGAGATTGTACAGACATTTATTGATTTTGTTCTTTCCATTGACGGGCAGAACATATTGAAAAAAGAGGGACTAATAGGCATTAAATGACTAAAATAAATTTTACCAAAGAGCATTTTGTTAAATATATACTAACGATATTTGCCCTGTCATCACTTCTATTTCTTTTCCTGATCTTTATCTTTATTTTTTATGAAGGTTTACCTCTTTTTCATAAAATCGGATTGAAAAATATCATCTTTGGTTTTAAATGGGCGCCAACAAAAGGTTCTTTCGGTATATTTCCCATGATTGTATCTTCTTTTCTTGTAACCTTCGGCGCACTTGCCGTTGGCGCACCTATGGGACTTTCCTGTGCGATTTACCTGTCCGAATATTCAGGTAAAAGGATGAAGATGTTCTTAAAACCTGCCCTTGAGCTTTTAGCGGGTATCCCTTCAGTGGTATACGGTTTTCTGGGAGTGGTTTATATAGTTCCGTTAATTAGAAATCATTTTGGCGGAGCAGGCTTCTCTCTCCTTTCCACATCCATTATCCTTGGGGTGATGATTTTGCCTACCATAATAAGCATATCTTTTGACGCGATTACGAGTGTGCCTAAAACTTACAGGGAAGGTTCCTTTGCCATGGGAGCCACTAAGTGGCAGACAATTTATAAAGTGGTTATCCCTTCGGCCAAATCGGGCATTCTGGCAAGCTTCATTCTTGGCATGGGGAGGGCGATAGGAGAGACAATGGCAGTTATTATGACTGCCGGGAATGCCTTGAAGATACCGACAAGCCTCCTTGATCCATTGAGGACGTTAACCGGAAATATTGCCCTTGAGCTTTCATATGCCACAGGTGATCATCGGCAGGGTCTTTTTTCAACCGGTGTTGTCCTTCTGGTAATCATCATGATTCTTAATTATATTGCTAATTTTGGAATCAAGAAAAAGGTGATAAAGTGAGAATAAAACCGCGGCTGGTAGATAATATAGTGCGGATATGCCTTAATTTTCAGGCGTTTTTTACCGTAGGGATACTGGTAGTAATTATAGCTATCATTTTTTTTAAAGGCGCTCCCCATGTAAATCTGGGATTTATTTTTTCTTCGCCGGAGGATATGGGCAGACACGGAGGCATATTTTCGACGATTATCGGAACCGTAATTCTTGTGTTGCTGTCAATTTTTCTTGCTACTCCCCTTGGCGTCGGGACTGCAATCTTTCTCACAGAATATACAAAAGAATCTATATTTACTAAGATCATCCGCTTCGGTGTTGAATCGCTTGCAGGCATCCCGTCTATTCTATACGGTCTTTTCGGTTTCATATTTTTTGTTATAAAGCTTAAAATGGGCTGGTCAGTCTTATCAGGCGTATTAACAATAACGATTATGATTCTTCCAACAATAATAAGAACAAGTGAGGAGGCGATAAAGGCTGTTCCGAGGAATTTAAGGATTGTGAGCTATTCCTTAAGCGCTACAAGATGGGAAACCGTTAAAAAGGTGGTAATACCTTCAGCAGTCCCAGGGATATTAACGGGGATTATGTTAAGTGTAGGAAGAGCAGTTGGCGAAACAGCGGCAACATTATTTACCACTGGAAGCTCTTTGAGGCTCCCCACATCTTTAATGGATTCAAGCAGGACAATGGCCGTCCATTTCTATATACTTGCCCGTGAAGGCATTTCTATGGAAAAGGCCTATGCTACCGCCCTGGTGCTCGTCCTGAGCATTCTTCTGATTAACATTATTGCCTATTATCTTATGAACAAGATGATTTCAAAATATTCGTGAGTGATATAAATGGACATTAAAATAAAGGTCGAAAAATTAAGTGTATCTTTTGGGAAGAATAAGGTTTTGAAAGACATTGATGTTGATGTGCACAGGCATATGATTACCGGATTTATGGGGCCTGCCGGAAGCGGCAAATCTACGTTAATATCAATTTTGAACAGGATGATAGAATTTGAAGACAACGTCAGCATCAAGGGCAAGGTCATCATTAATGGCGTCGACATTATAAACGGTGATATAAATTCTGTGGAATTGAGAAGACAGATCGGTACTGTATTTGCAGTTCCCATACCACTGCCCCGTTCAGTTTATGAGAATATTGCCTACGGTCCCAAGCTGAAGGGCATCAAGGATAAAGAAGAGATCTATGCAATCGTTAAAGAAAGTCTGAAAAAAGCATTTCTATGGGATGAGATGAAGGAAAGACTCCAAATATCGGCATTAAAACTATCCGGTGGGCAGCAGCAAAGGCTCTGTCTTGCACGGACTCTTGCATTGATGCCTGAAATAATATTGATGGATGAGCCATGCTCAGGACTGGATCCGATCTCCACAGCAAAAATAGAAGATGCCTTGAGCGAGCTTAAAAAAGAATATACGATTATACTTGTTTCGAATAATACTAAACAGATTGCACGTATTACCGATTATTCCGCCTTTTTTTATCTCGGAGATCTTATCGAGTACGGGCCTACCGAAAGGGTGTTTACATACCCCTCAGAGAAGAAGACGGAAGACTACATCTCGGGGAAGTTCGGATGATAAACAGTTTCGCTCTTTCAACAGAAAAACTTAATATGTATTATGGCAGCTTCTATGCATTAAAGAACGTGGATTTTAACGTGCATAAAAACTCAATTACCGCTCTTATAGGACCTTCGGGATGCGGTAAATCTACGCTGCTGCGCTGTTTCAACAGGATGAACGACCTCATTGACGATGTAAAAATTACAGGCGATATTTTTGTAAATCAACAGCACATTGAAGAGATAGACTTAATTGAGCTGCGGAAGAAAGTAGGAATGGTTTTTCAGAGACCCAATCCTTTCCCGTTTTCGGTTTACGAAAATATGGTTTATGGTCTCAAGATACATGGTCTGACCAACAGAAGAAAGGATCGTGAAATTGTGGAGAAATGTTTGATGGCAGTCGGGTTATGGGATGATTTGAAGGATAAATTGTCTATGCCGGCGCTCAGTATTTCCGAAGAAATGAAGCAGAGGCTTTGTGTTGCGAGGCTTCTTACAGTGGAACCTGAAATTATCCTTCTTGATGAACCCTGCTCGGCTCTTGACCCTATTGCAACAATGAGGATAGAAGAACTTATGCTGGAACTTAAAAAAAGCTATACGATACTAATTGTTACCCATAACATGCAACAGGCTGCAAGGGTCTCCGATTATACGGGTTTTATGCTACTGGGCGATCTTGTAGAATTTGGAGAGACGTCAAAAATATTTACCTCTCCCAATGATGGAAGAACCGAAGGATATATAACGGGCAGATTCGGTTAATTCTTGATTTTTAAGAAAAAGCCATGTAAAATTCACAAAATTTTATTCTATTTTTTATTTTCTTAAAAGGAGTTTACATGAAAAAGTATGAGCCTGATTTTATTAGAAATGTTGGAATATTTTCGCATGGAGGTGAAGGTAAAACATCAATTGTTGAGGCCATGCTTTTTCTTTCAGGAGAAAACACCAGACTTGGAAGGGTTGATGATGGGACATCCTTAATGGATTATGAACCTGAAGAAGTTGAGAGAAAAATAACCATATCTTCTTCCCTTGCCGGTTTTGAATGGGATAAGCACAAGATCAACTTTATTGATACTCCTGGTGATGACAATTTTGTGGCTGATGCCAAGTCGTGCATGCGGGTTGTTGACGCGGCTGTAATTGTAGTAAGCGCCGTGTCCGGGGTTCAGGTACAAACCGAAAAGGTATGGCAGTATGCCAACGAGTTTTCCATCCCCATCTGTTTGTTTATAAACAAAATGGATCGGGAGAGGGCTGATTTTGAACGAACTCTCGGAGATATCCAAAAGAATTTTTCCGATAAATCGATCTTAGCCCTTCAACTCCCAATGGGCAAAGAGGAGAATTTCAAGGGTATCATAGATCTCCTTACAATGAAGGCATTTGTTTATAAAGGGGACATCTCCGGAGAGTATGATGTTGCAGAAATTCCGCAAGAATTTGTTGATGAAGCAAATAAGTACAGGGAGAAGCTTATTGAGACCTCGGTCGAGATAGATGATGAGGTTATGGAACGATATCTCAATGGTGATGAAATAAAAAAAGAAGAGATTGAGAAGTGTTTAAGAGAAGGTATATGGAGCAGAAAGATTGTCCCTGTGATGTGTGGTTCTGCAATGAAGAACATAGGCGTTCAGATGTTGCTCGATACTATGGTAAAATATTTTCCTTCACCTGCGTACAGGAAAGAAGCGGAAGGCATAGATCCTAAAACAGGGAATGTAATAAAAAGAGAATTTTCTTCAGATAAACATTTCAGTGCTTTTGTATTCAAGACCATTACCGATCCTTTTGCAGGAAAATTAACCCTCTTCAGGGTATATTCCGGCGAGATCCATCCTGATATGACTGTTATCAATGCCACAAACGAGGAGAAGGAACGAATCGGGCAGATATTTTATCTCGTGGGCAAGAAACAGAAGCCGGCCGGCTCAGCATCTGCAGGAGATATCGGAGTTGTGGCAAAGCTTAAAACAGTCGGCACAGGGGACACAATCTGTGATGAAAAAGCGCCTATAAAATATGAAGGGGTTGTGAACACCCCTCCGCTCATATCTTTCTCTTTACAACCAAAATCAAAAGGAGATGAAGATAAACTGAATACTTCGCTTGCCAGACTGATGGAAGAAGACCAAACAGTCAAATACACGAGAGACGAGCAGACAAAGGAATTCATTCTGTCCGGCATGGGACAGGTACACATTGAAGTGATCGTTGAAAAAATGAAGAGAAAATTCGGTGTCGATGTTGAGCTTAAAGAGCCGAAAGTGCCGTATAAGGAGACTATTAAAGGAACTACAAAGGTTCAGGGAAAATATAAAAAACAATCGGGCGGTAAAGGACAATACGGCGATACATGGCTTGAACTTGCACCACTTCCACGGAATGCAGGGTTTGAATTTGTCGATAAGATAGTAGGCGGGGCAATACCCAGACAGTACATACCTGCTGTTGAAAAAGGCATAGTCGAGGCTATGAACCAGGGTATACTTGCGGGATATCCTGTCATTGATTTTAAGGTTACGCTTTATGACGGATCGTACCATGATGTAGATTCCTCTGAAATGGCTTTCAAGATTGCCGGTTCTATGGGATTCAAAAAAGGATTGGAGATGTGCCAGCCGACACTCCTTGAGCCGCTCACAAAGATAGAGGTTATCGTGCCTGATGAATACATGGGCGATATAATGGGGGATTTGAATTCAAGAAGAGATAAGATTATTGGTGTTGAATCAAAGGGCAATAGCCAGGTAGTAAAAGCAACCGTCCCCATGGCAGAAATCCTGAAATATGCCCCGGACCTGAAATCAATGACCGGCGGCAGAGGCACATTCACCATAGAATTTTCCCATTATGAAGAACTCCCTGCGCATATAGCCCCAAAGGTTATTGAACAGGCCAAGAAGTACAGAGAGCAGGAAAAGTAATTTAAAATAATTTTTATGAGAGCAGTTGTACAACGTGTAAAAAAAGCGTCTGTAGAGGTTGAGGGCAAGGTTGTCGGTCAGATAGGAAGAGGGGTTCTTGTGCTCCTCGGTATCGGCAAAGTTGATGATGCCAGGGACATACAATGGATGCTTGACAAAATCGTAAACCTGCGGATATTTGAAAAAGAGGATGGGAAGCTTGATGAATCCCTCATTGACATAAGCGGCGAACTTCTTGTAGTTTCACAGTTTACACTTTACGGGGATTGTTCTAAAGGGAGAAGACCGTCATTTACCGATGCTATGGAGGCTAAAGAGGCGAAAACCCTCTTTGAGTTGTTTGTTGCGAAGGCAAGAGAGCAAATAAAAAAGGTTGAAAGCGGTATTTTTCAGGCTTCCATGGATGTATCATTGATAAACGAAGGTCCTGTAACATTAATAATAGACAATAAAAGCAGTAACAGGCGTTAAATCAATCGGTTTTGAATCCTGGCTTTAATGCGGCGTTAGCGGCCAGGAGAGTTTTAACATAATTAACCTAAAGCCATTCTACACTTTTCAATCTCCTCTTTATACCCCTTTGATATGTATATTTCGGATAACCCACTATTATTGAGGCGACTACATTGCAATTATCCGGTATATTGAAAAGCTTTCTTAACTCAGTCTTTTTTTCGATTGCCGGTGGAATTATATCCATTACAGAGCCGCCCAGACCCAGGGCATGGGCAGCCAGGAAAACATATGTGGCAGTAATATAGATATCGGCCTTGATATCCTCATCATTACTGTCGGCAAGAAAAAGTATCATAGCGGGGGCATTTCGTGTAAATGCGTCTTCACCCCCTGATTTTATGTCCGGCAATTTAGTTTTCAATAAAGGCATTAAATGGTTTTTCAATGTTTTAAATTTTTGTTTTCCCACCTCTTTTTTAATGAAGAATCTCATCAAGGGGTTGCCCATTAACCTTACAAAATAGTCATAAAACTCAACCATGTATGGCATTGCTTTTTTGATCAGGTTTGAGTCCTGGACAACAATAATACGGGTTTTTAACGGAGGAAAACCGGGAGGGGCAAAAGATATAGCTCGAACGATTTCTTCCAATAAGTCCTTTGGCACAGGTTTATCCTGAAAATTACGGATTGCCCTGCGGGTATATAGCATGTTAAAAAACATGTTTTTATATGATCCTTCATCCTCTGGTAAATCAAAAAAGTCCTTTGTGTATGAAAGACCTCTTATGTTTATCGATTTTACAGGGCAAATAGACATGCATTGTCCGCATTGAAAGCATAGATGCATACGCTCGGGCCGCAAGACCATTCCATGCTCATTATCCTTTAATATTATTTTGTTTGGGCAAACCTCTGCACACAAACCGCACTTCTTGCAAATTTCTGTATTAAAAGTGATGTTGTTATCCATAAGTTTTGCTTGAATTAAACTGCATTATTATTTTTTATCTGCGCCCGACAAGAGTTGATTTAGATCAAAAATTGAAACTTCTTTGCCCGATCCAAGACCTAATGATTCCAATAGTTTTGTCATTTGTCCGAGCCCTGGAGGTGATTTTTGCTCATCTACTGATTTTTGTTTTTCCTGGATGGTTTTTATTGATTGTCCTGCCGGTAAAGTTGCCGGTAATTGTTGTACCTGACCTGTTGGAAATTCATTAGGAAATTCCCATAGAGTTACTATGTTTTTTGAAGGGTTTTTGACAATCATATAGTTTTGAGGTAATTGATATTTCTTCAAATCCGACTCATTAAGGACGTATATCTTTGGTGTTACGCTCAAAAGAGGAGAAAGGGTATATACGGTTTGGTTATTATCAACACTCTGAGCAGGTCCGATGTGAGAAAACATTATAAGAAAAAGGAAAATAAAGGATATTTTTTTCATTATTAATCCCTGAAAACTGAAAATATACTTTAGATTGTATAATGTCAAGTAAGAAATGATTCTGTAATTCCCGGGGAACTATAAAAAAACACTTATCTTACTGTAGATGCGAGTAGCATGCAGTAAGATAAGTGTTAAAACATCAAAAACTTAAAACTAATTTTCGTTATTTATACAAAGTCCTTGAAGTCAGATATATTCAGCTCCAACATCTTTGTACTTGCGAGAAGCCGAACGATATTCTTCTCTACTGCCTGAATGCCGCCTGATATGGCATTCAATTCTTCTGCTGTTTTTCTTATTAATTTTATCTTTTCATCCATTTCGTTAATTTTGTATTCTCCTGCCATGGGTTATCCCTCCTCGTCTTAGTGTGGTCTCATGTCTTTGAATCTTTTTGCTTTCAATGCATACCTGGGCAGACTCTCATAAGGATGGATCTCTATCTTGTAACCGAGATTTGTCTTGACTCTGAGCAGATCTTTTAAACGATTCAGTATGTCTGCCTCATTCTTTTCCTGACCGGGTCTAAGCTCTATTTTTAGCATAATATCGTCAATATCGCCTTTTTTAGTGACAATAACTTCATACTCATCGCTTAATTCACTGAAACTTCTTACTACTTCTTCGATTGCCGTTGGGGCAAGGAGCACACCCTTTACTTTGGTTATATCATCAGCTCTTCCTACAACACCGCCGTCAATCATTCTGAAGGTACGGCCGCAGTCGCAGTCATAGTCTGCCCAACGGATTACGTCCTTGGAATCGAAGCGGATACAGGGTTTACCGATTCTGTCAAAGGCGGTAATAATCATCTTACCGTTTTTCATAGGTGTATCTATGATTTCGCCTGTATCTACATCTTCTATTTCTACAAGGAACATTGCTTCATTTATATGGAGTCCTTTCTGAACGGTGCACATGTAGCTCCATGCGCCTATTTCAGTTGCGCCGATATGGTCATAAACTTTTGCGCCCCATGCGTCTTCAATTCTCTGTTTTGTGGTAGGTATGCTTGCACCCGGTTCACCGGCACAGGTAATTCTCTTGATGCCGATTGACCTTGGATCAATACCTATTTTTCTTGCCGTATCAGCCATGCCGAGAACGTAAGTCGGGGTAGCGCCAAAGGCAGTACATCTGAGCTCCTGCATCTTCATAATCCTTGCCTCTGTATCCAGAACACCGCCGGGTACAACCTCACAACCTAATTTCTCTGCCGCATAGTGAGCAGCCCAGAAGGCAACGAATATGTTGTAACCGAATGGAATGAACATTCTATCAGTATCCCGGTAACCCTGGGCGTAAAGGATGTATGCCCAGCATTCTGCCCACCATTCCCAGTCTGCCCAGGTATCTGCCTGATATACCGGGGTGCCGGTGGTGCCGCTTGTCTGTCTGAATGCAGTGATCTGACTTAGAGGGACTGCCAGCATATCGCCGTACGGAAAGGGTGGCCTGTCCTGTACGTCCCTTAATACGGCCTTGTCGGTTTTGGGAACCTTTTTAATATCTTCATAAGTTTTGATATCACCCGGTTCCATGCCGGCTTCTTTGTAAAGTTTTTTGTAGAATGGTGAGTTGTTATAAGCCCATTCAAAAATCCTTTTAAACTTCTTAATCTGTAATACCTGAAGCTTTTCCCTTGGCAAAGTTTCCGCAATGGGATTCCAATAAATACTTTGATCCTTAGCCATTGAATCCTCCTCTAAGATAATATACTATCGTAACACACTTTATGTTAACAAACAAAGACCCCATGTAACAATAATGTTTCTAAGGTCATACAGCAGTTTAAAGGCTGATGAAACACAACCCTTATTCTCCAGTGTTTTTTATAAGAAAATTAAATTTTTCACAAGGTTCATGCTTTGCAATACGTTCAATGTGTTTTGTATACTTCTTTTCGTATTGACAGGTCAACATAATTATTTTTATAATTTACTTAATAATTTTATCTTAAATTTATCCTGAATTATAATAGGCATTGTGAGACATCGTAATAATTGCATATGTATATATGAATCTTAACCAACTCCGGGTATTTTATAATGTAATCAAAATGGGTGCCTATTCGAAGGCGGCCGAAGAACTATGCGTTACTGAGCCGGCGGTTTTTATACAGGTCCGCTTACTGGAGCGTTACGTGGGTTTTACGCTTATTAACCGGTTTGGAAAAGAGTTAAGGCCTACAGAGATTGGTAAACTCCTTTATGAGTATGCTGAAAAGATTTTTACCCTTGTTGATGATCTGACCATAGAGGTCAATGAACTCCAGGAACTCAAGAAGGGCTCGCTACGCCTTGGTTCAACAAGAGCCATTGCACAATATCTCATGCCGATAATCATTTCCTCATTCCAGGACAGCCATCCTCATATTTCTGTACACCTTGTTGAAAGGGGCTCCCAAGAGCTGGTCGATAATGTTATGCAACATTTGTTAGATCTGGCAATAGTAGCAAAAGTTCCTTATCCGGAACAGATAAATGCTATACCTTTCAGCAAGGATGACATCCTTATGGTTATAGCTCCACAAAATAAACTGGCGAACAAAAGGAGTGTTTCTCTAAAGGATCTTGTGAAAGAACCATTAATATGTACTGATGCAAGGTCGGCCATAAAATTTTCTATTTGGAAAGAATTTGAGAAGAGAGATTTGCATCCATCTGTGGTAATAGAGGCCGGAAATATTGAATTTATAAAGCAATTAGTGAAAAAAAATAAAGGTTTTTCATTTCTATCAAGCATTAGTGTAAGAGATGAAATAGAGAAAGGCGAACTGTCCGCACTTACTCTTAAGGACGAAAAGTTCTCAATAGACATTGATGTTATCCACCTCAAGGGAAAAACCCTTTCCCCAATAGCTGCCAACTTCTTGAATTTCCTTCAGGAACACAAGCATTCTAACAGATTGTGGAAACTTGCCGAAGAGATAACGCAAAGCGTCTCTCAGCCGTAAGTTCTTCTTGATTTCATAAGACTTAAGAAAAATAAAAAAAATATTGAAACTTTTATATAATAATGAGTATAAAGTATTTACTGGGTGGTTATTGCGAAAGCTACCATAAAATAACAGTCTAAAAGGAGGGGTAGTATGACAAAGGCAGAGTTAATAGGCAAAATGGCAGTAAGTGCAAAAGTATCAAAAGCAGCAGCCGGGAAGGCTTTAGATGCTTTTATCGAAAGTGTTAAGGCATCTTTGAAGAAAGAAGAAAGGGTTACACTTGTAGGTTTTGGCACATTTTCAGTCTCTAAGAGGCAGGCAAGGAAAGGGAGAAACCCAAGAACAGGTAAAGAAATAAAGATACCTGCCAGAAAAGTACCGAAGTTTACAGCAGGTAAGGCATTCAAGGAAGCAGTATAAATTATTAAATAACTACTTAATAACAAATGCCTCCCTCTTTGGGAGGCATTTATGTTTTAGGCATTATTTTTAAAGCTTTAGCAACCAGATCATCGGGATAGCTGATGGAACCTTCAAATTTTTCTTTTACGGAAAGATCTCCGTTATCTTTAAACAATACAACATGTAAGTCTATATTTTTGTCCATAACCTTTGCATTGATGCCGAGAGGCGTGTTGCAGCCTCCCCTGATGGCTGCCTGAAGTTTTCTCTCTATAGAAACCTCTAAAAAACTGTTCTCATGGTTTATAGGTTTTAACATATGCAATGCTTCGCTTTCATCTCTTATTTCAACGCCTATTGCGCCCTGGCCGGCTGGAGGCACCATTATCTCAAAGGGGAGAACCTCTTTTATATATTCATCAAAACCCATTCTTTTTACCCCTGCATACGCAAGTATTATGCCATCCAATCCTTGTTCTGTCAGTTTCCTTATTCTTGTATCAACATTTCCCCTGAGATTTACCACCTCGATATTCCGGTTGAAATAAAGGATTTGCGATTTTCTTCTTATGCTGCTTGTACCTATTTTTGCTTTTTTTTCAACGTTATTTATATTCTCATAGATCAGAGAAATGAATACATCCCGGGGGTCTTCTCTTTTAAGGATTGCACCGACTGTTAGTGCTTTGCCAAGCTCGGTCGGAAGGTCTTTCATGCTATGAATGGCTATATCTATTTCTTCTCTTAATAATGCTTCCTCAATCTCTTTGACGAAGAGGCCTTTGCCGCCGATAAGATTCAGCGGGGTATCCCAGACAGTGTCACCGGTTGTTTTAATAATTTTTACGGGAAAATCAAAATCAGGGTATATCTTCTTCAGAGTTTCTATTGTTAATTCCGTTTGTTTTAACGCAAGCCTACTGCCTCTCGTCCCCACTATCCATCTTGTTTTCATCCTCTCCCTCAAAGCTGAATATTTTCTTTATTATATCCATTGCAACCGGGTCTTCGTTCTGTTTTATAATTGAAATATACGGATGAATTAACTTGTTAACAATATTTTTGGTCAATATATCAATAAGTTTCAAAGTCTCTTCGTCAGTATCTTTTAGTTTCTGTACAATTTTCCTAAGCTCTTTTTCTCTTGTTTTATCAACTGCTTCTATAATATGTGTTATCAGGGGATTCATATCGAGTTTTTTAAGCCAGGTTGTAAAATTTAATTTTTCTTCTTCTATGATAGCAATAGCTTTTTCTGATTCTTTAACCCTGTCTGAAAGATGTTTTTGTGAAAGATCTTTTAGGTCATCAATATCGTAAAGATACACGTTTTCAATATCATTCACCTCGGGGTCCACATCCCTTGGCATAGCAATATCTATAAAGAACAGAGGTTTATTCTTCCTTTTCTTCATTATTGAATGAACAAGTGTTTTATCAATTATTGGTTTCTCGGAACTTGTAGATGAAAGCACCATATCGACTTTTGTCAACAAGTCAGGTATTTCCCGAAAGGGGTAGGCAGTACCGATAATATCTTCTGAAAGTTTCTGAGCATGCTGAAATGTTCTGTTTGCAATAAAGATTTCGTTAAGCCCTTCCTTTTTGAAATATTTTAATGCAATTTCACACATTTCTCCCACGCCTATTACAAGGATCTTTTTTTTATGTAACTCGCCAAATATATTTTTGGACAGCTCTATTGCCATGGAACTGATCGATATCGGGTTATAGCCTATCCTGGTCTCAGTTCTTATTCTTTTTGCAACATTAAAGGTTTTATGAAAGGTTTTGTCGAGAAAAAAACCTGTAGAATTTTGAAGTGTGGCTGTCCTGTATGCATCCTTTACCTGACCGAGTATTTGCGGTTCCCCGATAACCATCGAATCAAGTCCTGACGCTACAAGAAATAGATGTTTGTAAGCATCTTCATCTTTAAAACAGTATGTGTAATCGTCTAACCAATCCTGTTTTATGCCGCAATAACCGAAAAGCATATCATTGATTATATTGAGTGACTTATCCTGATTATCTGTACAAAAATATATTTCAGTTCTGTTACATGTAGAAACAATAACTGCTTCTATGATACCCGCCGTTTTCATCATGGTTAAAACGTCAGGTATGTTTTCTTCAGGAATATAGAGCTTTTCTCTTATTTCAATAGGCGCGGTATTGTGATTAAGTCCGAATACTAAAATGTGCATTTTAAGAAGCCTTCGGGAGGGATTTAAATGAACGAATGTTGTCCTCCTAAAAAGAAACTAACGCCAAAAAAGGTTATAAGTATTGAAAAAAAACCAATAATCATCATGTATGCAGTTCTTCTGCCCCTCCAGCCGATTGTGAGCCTATTATGAATGAGGATGGCATATACAATCCAGGTAATAAGAGACCATGTCTCCTTCGGGTCCCAGCTCCAATATGAACCCCAGGTCGTACTTGCCCATATAGAGCCGGTTATGATGCCTATCGTAAGAAATAAAAAACCATAAGAAATACATCGGTAGTTAATGGAATCAAGTGTTTCGAGAGAAGGGAACCTTGCGGCTACAGGCGAAAACCTCTTCTCCTTGATTTTTTTTTCAACAATCAAATAGACCACAGAGACGAAAAAACTTATGAGGAAAACCGCGCAGCCAATGAAAGAAAATATAGCATGAACAGGCAGCCACCAACTGTTGAGTACGGCGGGCAAGGGCTTGATTTCTGTCGGAAAAGCAAAGGCAACTACAAAAATTATCGTCAAAACAGGCAGGATAATGCTGCCGAGCATTTCCATTTTGTACATTTTTTTGATATATAGAAAAAAACAGGCGATGCAAAGGGAAAAGAATGAGAGCGCTTCATAAGCGTTTGTAATTGGCGTATAACCTGCCTTCAGATACCTGACAAAGGTTGCAAGAAAATGGATAAAAAAACCTGTTATAAAAAAATAATGTCCCAGCCTCTCGGTTATCTTTTTGTTAGCAGTAAGGTAAAAAAGGTAGGACATTGTTGAGATCACGTAGAAAAAGAGGGCGATATAAAACATGTATATATTCATCTGGTTTCTTTCAGGAATCTTGTTATAATTTCTTTCATATTCATATTTATCAGTTCTTTCATATCTGTCTTATTGATTGCCGCCATTATTTCCTCTCTCTTTTTTCTGTCTTTCACGGTTTCTATCAAAAGTTTTCTGAATTTCCCGATAATATGTGCATATTTTATATAATCCCCTGTAATATATTTGTTTATCTCTTTTTTCAGCCTTTTGGATAATGAAGGCAGAACGCCGGATGAGGAGATGGCAATAACAATAGGGTCCTTTTTTACAATCGACGGGACAATAAAATCACATAAACCCGGATCGTCAACAACATTAACCAGGATACCTTTAATTGCAGCTTCTTTTTTTATTCTTTCGTTAATTTCTTTTCTGTTTGTAGCTGCAAACACCAATGACGCCCCGTCTAAATCACCTTCTTTGTATTCACGTCCAATAACCTCTATTTTCCCCGATTTTGAAAGTTTTGTTAAGGCCCCGGTTATTTTTGGACTGATTAATTTTACTTTAGCGTTAAATCTAAGAAGCATTACGACCTTTCTTTCGGCGATTTTTCCGCCTCCCATAACAATACAGGACTTGTCTGCAATATCCAGAAAAAGAGGATAGTGCAATTGTTTAGTATAAAATTTGGAATTTTTTGAATTCATTTTTAAATTCTTCCTGCTGAATGTCTAAACTTTCAATGTAAGCGCCTCTTGGGCCAATGCTGCACCATTCTGCGAATTTGTCAACGGATTCATCACTTCCTTCGCAAACAATTTCGACCCTGCCATCTGTTAGATTTCTTACCCATCCTTTTAAGCCAAGTTCCTCGGCCTGTATCATCGTATTGTGCCTGAAAAATACACCCTGTACTAAACCGCTGACATATATATGATTTCTTTTCATAGTTGATATTTGTATTGATTTAAAGCCTTTATATATTATAATTAAAACATAAGAACCTTACAAAATCAAAATCTTTGTATAATATAGGGTGATAAAGGGATGTATAGAGTCGGTATTGATATCGGTTCTGTCAGTGTAAACATCGCTGTAGTAGATAAGTCGGGCAATATAACGATTGACAGATATATACGCCATTTGGGCAGGCCAATTGAAGCAGCAAAAGAAGTCATCGAAGAACTGATTAAAACACACGATATAGAATTTATTGCAACAACAGGTACAGGGGCAAAGCATTTCACCTCCATTATAGGCGGATCGTTTGTAAATGAAATAGTGGCCCTTGCAACCGGATTCAGTCATCTGTATCCGCATATCGGAAGCATAATCGATATAGGCGGCGAGGATTCCAAGCTTATCATATTTGAAAAGTCGGGCAAAAAAAACAGATTGAGAGTAAAAGACTTTTCTATGAACGCCTTGTGTGCAGCAGGAACAGGCTCATTTTTAGACCAGCAGGCCTCCAGACTCCGTTTTACAATAGAAGAGTTCAGCGAAATAGCCCTGAAAGCAATCAATGTGCCGAGGATTGCCGGAAGATGTACTGTCTTTGCCAAATCCGATATGATACACCTTCAGCAAATAGCAACACCTGATTATGAAATAGTTGCCGGACTCTGTTATGCCCTTGCAAGGAATTTTAAAAGCAATATTGCCAAAGGAAAAGAAATAGGAAATCCTGTGGCTTTTGTTGGCGGCGTGGCTGCAAATGCAGGGATGAAAAAGGCCATAAGGGATGTATTTGCTTTAAAAGATGGCGAACTGATAGTTCCCGAACACTTTACATTAATGGGTGCAATTGGTGCAATCTATACGGTACTTGATGAGCCGGTTTTGAAGCGAACCTTTGTAGGTGTGGATGGATTGGAGGAATATCTGTTGCAGGAAAGATTTCATGAAGCGCATGAACCCTTAAAGATATCAGAAGAAAATCTGAATGTATCTTATGAATTGAAAAACATAAAGGAGAAAACCAGGGCATACCTTGGTCTTGATGTCGGATCAATAAGCACAAATCTTGTGGTGATTAACGAAGAGAAGGATATCCTTGCCAAAAGTTATCTTATGACTGAAGGAAGACCTCTTGATGCTGTTAAAAGAGGTCTGGCAGAAATAGGAGAGGAAATAGGGGAAAAAATTGAAATAATAGGCGCCGGGACCACAGGTTCGGGAAGATACCTTACGGGCGATTTCATCGGCGCCGATATAGTCAGAAATGAAATAACGGCACAGGCTGAAGCGGCAATAAATATAGACAGCAAAGTTGATACCGTTTTCGAAATTGGAGGGCAGGATTCAAAATATATCAGTATTGACAATGGTGTTATTGTAGATTTTGAAATGAATAAAGCTTGTGCCGCGGGAACAGGCTCTTTTCTGGAGGAACAGGCTGAAAAACTCGGGATATCCATAAAAGAGGAATTTGGCAGTCTTGCCCTGGCATCAAAAGCACCCGTAAAGATGGGTGAGAGGTGTACGGTTTTTATTGAATCAGATCTTGTGCACCATCAGCAGAGAGGTGCAAGGACCGATGACCTTGTGAGCGGCCTTTCGTATTCGATAGTTACAAATTATTTGAATAAAGTAGTAGGTGACAGGAGGGTAGGGGAGAGAATATTTTTTCAAGGTGGAACCGCTTTTAATAAAGGTGTTATAGCAGCATTTGAAAATGTACTCAAAAAACCTGTAAAAGTGCCGTCTCACCACGATATTACCGGCGCCATAGGCGTTGCAATCCTTGCAATGAAAGAGAGGGATTGGGCAAAAAGCAATTTTAAGGGATTTGACCTGAGCAAGAGACAGTATGTAGTTGATACTTTTGAGTGCAAAGGTTGCGAAAATTTATGTGAAATCAGGAAAGTGACGGTAGAGGATGAAGCACCGTTATATTATGGAAGCAGGTGCGAAAAATACGATGTGAAAAGAAATATCGAAAAAAGGCATGTAACAGACCTATTCAAGGTAAGAGACGAGCTGCTGCATGAAATTTATAATAAACAGGTCGACGGTGAACCGATAGGGATACCTGAGATATTAAATATCTGTGACTTTTTGCCTTTCTGGAAGGCATTTCTTACAGAGCTCGGATTTTCCATTGTAATTTCAGATGTTACAAATAATAAAATCATCAAAGAAGGCGTTGAAAATATCATTGTGGAGTCATGCTTTCCCATAAAGCTCGCGCACGGTCATATACTCAATCTCATACATAAAGGCGTTAAAAGGATTTTTCTTCCAAGTGTTATTAATCTCAAAAACATTTCCAACCATACGTCAAACACGTTTTCCTGTCCCTATGCTCAGTCAATACCTTACACTGTCAAAGCCTCCATTGATTTTGATGCTGCAGGAGTAAAACTGGATTCACCGGTTGTGTATTTTGGCGGCAGCAAAGATAATGCATTAAAAACACTTAAAGTCTTTGGAAGAAGAATTAATAAAACCGGTAAAGAAGTGGAAAAAGCCTTTGATATTGCAATGGAAACACAAAACACATTTTATAGTAAATGCCTTAATGAAGGCGCAAAATTGTTAACTACACTTGGAAAGCATGAAAAGGTAATGGTGATAATCGGCAGGCCATATAACAGCGTGGACCCCGGGGCAAACCTGAATATACATAAAAAATTGATGGACCTTGGTGTAACTCCTGTGCCGCTGGACATGTTGCCCATCATGGATGGTGCAGAAAAAGATGAAGACCTGAAAGATATGTACTGGGGTTATGGACAAAAGATTTTACGGGCTGCAAAGCTTGTCAAAGAACACGATAATTTTTACGGGATATATATTACAAACTTTGGCTGTGGCCCTGATTCTTTTATCATGCATTTCTTTAAAAAGATCATGAAAGGGAAACCCTTCCTGCAGTTGGAAATTGACGAGCATAGCGCCGATGCCGGCATTATTACAAGGCTTGAGGCTTTTCTCGACAGTATCAGGAATGCAAAGCATGAACCGAAGACAATGAAGAAAGTGGTTTCAAAATTTGATGTGAACGGCAAGAAGAGAAAGGTATATATACCCTATATGAGTGACCACTCTGTTACATTATCAAGTGCTTTCCGTGCTTGTGGCGTTGAAACGGATGTTATGGATGAATCCGATGAAGAAGCAGTGCGCCTTGGGAGAAAGATTACCTCCGGCAAGGAATGTTATCCATGCATACTTACTACGGGCGATATGCTGAAAGCAGTAAGCAAATCATCTTTTGATCCTGAAAAAAGCGCATTTTTTATGCCTACAGGCGGCGGACCGTGCAGGTTCGGACAATATCACAGGTTTCACAGAATGGTTCTTGATGAAATGGGTTATGAAGAAGTGCCCATATATGCGCCTAATCAGGATCACAGGCTATATGATGAACTCGATATGCTCGGAAGCAAATTCAAACGATTAGCCTGGAGATCAATAGTGGCAACAGACCTTATCATGAAAATGCTTCACGAGATAAGACCTTACGAGGAAATCAAGGGAGATGCGGATAAGGTTTATAAAGATGTGCTTCTTCATATTTCAAAATCTATAGAAAAGGGCGGTAAAGACATTTTTGACGTGCTTGAAAACGCAATAAATAATTATTTGAACATTAAGAGGGTAATAACAGAAAAACCGCTTGTAGGCATTGTCGGTGAAATATATATAAGGTCTAACAGGTTCAGTAATAACGACCTTGTGAGAAAGATAGAGGAATTTGGCGGAGTAGCATGGCTTGCATCTATTGCGGAATGGATAAGCTATGTAAACTATATTAATAGAAAAAAAAAAAAAAAAAAGGGCAGCATTCCCAACATGATGAATTTTCTCATTACCGGATATATACAGGGGAAAGACGAACATCGGATTGAAAAGATATTTGCGAAAGAGCTGAGGTATGGAAAAGAGCCGAAGATAGACGACATAATTAAAAAGGCAAGTCCTTATGTCCATGTGAGTTTTGAAGGTGAGGCAATATTAAGTGTCGGAAAGGCTGTTGATTTTATTCACAGGGGTGTGTCCGGGATTATTAATGCAATGCCCTTTACCTGTATGCCCGGAACAGTGTCGAGCGCCATTATGAAATTGATTCAAAAGAGGTATCATACTCCCATTATTAATATAGCCTATGACGGTCAGGGCGCAACAAACATAACAACAAGGCTTGAAGCTTTTATGTACCAGGTTAAGGAACATTTCCAGAACCGTGGATAATCGGAGAATATAAACAATAATGAATATTTCATATGGTTTTATTGAAGATATCGGCCGCCGTACAAGCATGGAAGACTCACATGCAATCTACCATGCACCGGAGAAATTATTTTTCAGTGCAGAAATTTACGATGGTCACGGCGGAAAAAGAGCGGCTCAAATTGCTGCAGAAATGCTCACACCCTGTTTTTTGCATTTATGGACAAGGGAAGCTGAAAAACCCTTGAAAGAACGTCGTGGAGAATTGGAACTCTTGAGGCAGTCATATATTGAAGTTGATGATCATATTTTAAATATTGGAGTTGAAAGCGGAACAACAGCAGCAACGTTCTATATAATAGATAAAAAGTTTATTGCATCAAATGTCGGCGATACGCGGGTAATAATCGGAACCAAGGCCGGTGTTGATTTATTGACTATTGATCACAAACCATCACTTCCAGAAGAGAGGTCAAGAATTGAAAAATCGGGCGGTTTTATATCAGGTTACGGAACGCCGAGGGTTCAGGGTGTACTTGCTATAAGCCGTGCATTGGGTGATGCGAGTCTAAAGCCTTTTGTAAGCTCTGAGCCGAGGATTGTCGAAGGCCGTCTGGAAAGAGAAAACGATTTTGTCATACTTGCATGTGATGGTGTATGGGATGTGCTTACCCCGCAGGAAGTGATCGGCATAGCGAGGTCTGTTGAAAACCCCCAGGAAGGAGCCCGACAGATAAAAGAAGCGGCATTGGAATATGGAAGCGCTGATAATATCTCGGTTTTTGTCCTTGATTTAAGAGCTTATTTGTAAACATCTTAAAATTATTGGAATATCAAGTATAACAATCCTGTATCATAAAAAAATGTCTCTTAGGTGCAACCGGGCGACCTTGCAGGTGCAGTAACTGGTGTTCGCATCAGAGCAGGTTATTAAAACTTTATAATGGTTTTTGAAGTTGAAAGCTTTGCATTGATTGTTTCCTGTTTATCTTCAAGACCTCTTTTTCCCATAATTGCCTTTGTGTATATTTTTCCAAGTTCAACACCAGGCTGGTCAAAGGGGTTTACTTCGTATAGATAGCCGAGAAAAGCAATAACCATTTCATACAACATAAACAGCGCGCCCAGATTGTATTCGTTAATTTCGTTAATGAGGATGGTAATGTTAGGTGTTTTGGATTCAGTGATTGAAAGGGCGGTTCCGAGGAATTCAGCATAAAAAAGGTCGCGCAGATTCTTCCCTGCAAGATAATCAATGGATTCGATGTAAGAAAAGGAATCGGGAATGGTCCGGTCATCATCGGCGCTGTATATGAGGGTAATAAATTTATCTTTAGGACCATCGATATATAATTGGAGCTGAGAATGCTGGTCAGTAACGCCTATGGATTTTAAAGGAGTTGGGCCCTTCGTGTTTTTTCCGATGCTTTCCCCTTCAAGCTGCCTGAACCAGTCGGCAAAGCCGGAAAGTCTTTCACAGTAAGGCATCATTACGTGGATGTTCTTGCCCTGTTTGTCCATAAGGTAAAGGATGCTTGAAATTATGATGCCGATATTCTCATCAGGCCTTTTTTCTTTAATGTGCTGCGCCATATCTTTGGCGCCATCCATTATTTTATCGATATCAATACCCATTAAGGCTGCCGGGAACATGCTGACAGGCGTAAGTACGGAAAACCTTCCCCCCACGCCGTCAGGAACATTCAGGACAGGATATCCTTCTCTTTCGGCAATTTCCTTGAGAATCCCTTTATCTCTGTCGGTTATTACCACAATCCTTTCCTTTGCATTGCCAAGCAGTTCTTTGAAAATCATGAATTGAGATATCGTTTCCGGTGTTTCGCCTGACTTGCTGATTGCTATTAAAAGAGTATCTTCTTTTTCAGGCGTGATGATATCAATAATCATGTTAATTTTATTGGGGTCTATATTGTCAAGTATGAAATACCTCGGTTTATTGCCTCTTGCCGTATCGCTCAGATTGTGGAAGGGTTTGAGAAGCGCGTTGAAAATCGTCTCAGTGCCGAGAGAAGAGCCTCCGATGCCGAGAAGCACGATGTTCTTCAGCTTTTTTGTGTTAATGGTATCACAAAGCCTCTTCATTTCCGAAAATTGAAATTTCTTTGAAGGCAGATCCATAAAGGGGTAGGGGGTAGCCCAAAGTTTCATATTATAAGATTGGAGTTTTTCAGAGATAGCTGCTATGGATGTATTTTCGAGGCCTTCTTTACCTACAGCAGTTGAAAGTACATTTGTAATATCAAAATATATGCTGTTCATCTTCCCTCCATAAATATTCCCATGTTTCTGAATTTATTATATCTATTTTCACGTAATTCTTCTTTGGAAATCTCCAGCAATTCTTTTAAATGCTTAGCAAACATGCCTTTTGTATTAATAAATGTTTCTTCCCAGTTTCTATGTGCGCCACCAAAAGGTTCATTAATAATATCGTCTATAACATTCAATTTTAGAAGTTCGGAAGCAATAGGCTTTAAAGCATCTGCAGCCAAAGCCCCTTTTGAGCCGTCCCTCCAGAGGATGGCTGCACAACCCTCCGGGGATATTACTGAATATGTAGCATTTTCCAGCATGAGAATCCTGTTCCCCACACCTATTCCCAGTGCGCCTCCGCTGCCCCCTTCGCCGATAACTAAGGAAATTATGGGAACAGACAAGGAAAACATAAACTCAATATTCGAGGCAATTGCTTCTGCCTGTCCCCTCTCTTCAGCGCCGATTCCGGGGAAAGCCCCGGGTGTATCAATAAAAGAAATAATCGGCTTTCCCAATCTGTTGGCCATATCCATTACTCTTGTTGCCTTCCTGTATCCCTCGGGATGTGCCATACCGAAGTTTCTGTTGGCCATTTCCCTCGCATCTTTCCCTTTCTGTTGTCCCACAACTGCAAGGCTAATGCCTTCGTATCTTGCAAAACCGGCTACAATAGCCGGATCATCTCTAAATTTCCTGTCCCCGTGAAGCTCTGTAAAATCTGAAAAGAGATAGTTTATATAATCAAGGGTATGCGGTCTGTTTAAATGTCTCGATATTTGAGACCTCTGCCAATTGGTAAGATCACCGTATATTTCCTTTTCAAGTTTTGAAATCTTTTTTGAAATAGACGTAACCTCTTTTGAGTAATGAGGATCGTTAATATCATAAAACCTTTCAATTTCATTAATCCTCCTTTCCAACGGTTCAAGCCTCTTCTCAAAATCAAGATAAAATCTCATTTTCCACCTCGAATGTTATACCATCTGTAAAATGTTTATACAAAATATCCATTTTATTATGGTCAACACTTAAATCTTGTATGTTTAACAATCTGTTTTCACCATTTTGTTGTAATTCGATAGATACCTTTGATTTACCTTTCAGACCGTAAAGAATATCTTTCAACAGTTTTAATCCATCTTTCGGAAACAGTGCACAATCAATTTTAATTTTAACAGCCTTTCCCATATCACGGGTAATATCTTCAAGTAATATGATGTTTTTTGCTCTTATTTTAGCCTTCCCGTCTTCTGATTTTTCAACTGTTCCGCTGATCATCAACGGTTTGTCTTCCTTTAATAAAGTAGAATGCTTGGACAACAAATCCGGGAAAATAATTGTCTCAACAATACCGCTTGTATCCTCCAGTGTAACATAGGCCATTTTATCACCGCGTTTTGTAACAACCTCCCGATATCCGTTTACCACGCCCACAATGTCAACATCTTCAGTAATATCCAGCTCTTTTATGTTTTGTGTATTGTATTGTGTAATTGTATTTATAATGTGATCATAGGATTTCAAAGGGTGCTGACTGAAATAAAAACCAAAGGCTTCCTTTTCAGCCCTTAATATCTCATCCTGTGAAAGCTCATCCATATCAGGAATATCAATAACATTATTCATGCCGAAATCGTTACCAAACATATCCATCTGTTGATAGCTGTTTTTTTCTTCCTTTTTTTGAAACCTGTCCAACTTCTCTTTAAGAAGATAAAGGATCTGTGATTTCTTTAAACCCAGGCTGTCGAAGCATCCGGCCTTGGCAAGGCTCTCAAGGACCTTTTTGTTTGACTTTCTTGAATCAACAATGCTTAAAAACTGTGTAAAAGAATCAAATTTGCCTATGTTGTCACGTTCACTAAGAATGTGATCAATAGCAGCATCTCCAACATTTTTGATCCCTGATAGCCCGAACCTTATTTTTCCGTTTACAATAGTAAAGGGTTTTTTGCTTTCATTTATGTCAGGCGGGAGCAGTTCTACCCCGGCTTCCCTGCATTCCGTGATATATTTAATCAGCTTATCCGTATCATTCACCTCGCCGGTAAGCATACAGGTAATATATTGGATATAGTAATGGGCCTTTAAATAAGCGGTCTGATAAGCGATAAGGCCATATGCGGTACTGTGCGACTTGTTGAAACCATATTCCCCGAACCTCAGGATGACATCATATATTTTTGAAGCGATTTTCGACGCTACTTTATTTGCCTCGGCGCCCTGTATGAAGCTTTCTTTATATTTTTCAAGCTCTTCAGGGATTTTTTTACTCATGGCCTTTCTCAAGGCGTCGGCATCTTTTAAAGAAAACCCGGAAAGAGCAGAGGCAATTTTCATGATCTGCTCCTGGTATATAATTACTCCGTATGTATCATGGAGGATCTCTTCCAGAACAGGCGTTTCATACTTAACAAGAGCAGGGTTGTTTTTTCTTCTAATAAATTCATCAACCATGCCACTTTTTAAGGGGCCGGGTCTGTATAGTGCAATAAGCGGCATGATATCTTCAAATTTTGATGGCTTCAGTTTTGCGAGAAGGTCCCGCATGCCCCTGCTTTCAAGCTGAAACACACCTGATGTATCACCGGAAGAAAGGAGTTCATATGTTATCTGATCATCCAAAGGAATATTTGCAATATCTATCTCTATGCCCTCGGATTTCAACAATTTAATAACGTTAGCTATCAAAGTAAGGGTTTCAAGGCCGAGAAAGTCAATCTTAATAAGACCGATTTTTTCAATCGTTTTCATGGTAAATTGCGTAACAGTCTCACCTTTTTGACCCTTGTAGAGCGGAAGATGCTCGGTGAGAAGTTTGTTCGATATAACGATGCCTGCCGCATGAGTTGAGGCATGTCTCGCAAGTCCTTCAAGCACTATGGCATTATCGAGAAGCTCTTTTATTTTATCGTCTTTTTCGTATAGCTCTTTAAGCTTGGGCTCGTCTTCAATTGCCCTTTTAATGCCCGTATTTATTACCGGTATGAGCTTTGCAATCTTATCGACTTCCAAATAGGGCATGCCCAGCGCCCTGCCTACATCCCGAACAGCAGCCTTTGATTGCATCGTTCCAAAGGTTATTATCTGAGCCACATTATCCTTGCCGTATTTTTCAGTTACATACCTGATCACGTCTTCTCTTTTATCCTTGCAGAAATCAACATCGATATCGGGCATACTGATTCTCTCAGGGTTTAAGAACCTTTCAAAGATCAGATCATACTTTATGGGATCAATATCTGTAATACCGAGGCAATAGGCCACAAGACTTCCGGCAGCAGAGCCTCTTCCCGGCCCGACAGGAATATTGTTTGACTTTGCATAGTTAATAAAATCCGCAACGATTAAAAAATATCCTGAAAATCCTGTTTTTTTAATAACTCCAAGCTCATATTCCAGTCTTTTTTTGTATTTTTCCGATAGTTCTTCGGGAAATGATTCATACAAAGATTTGATTTTCGGGAGTCTCTGTAAGAGACCGTTTTTACAGAGATCTTCAAGATATTCATTTAGTTCCATGTCCTTTGGCGGTTTGAACTCAGGAAAGTGATATGTGCTGGTGTCGATGGTTACATTGCACATTTCGGCAATTTTCATGGTATTCGATAAGGATTCGGGGTAGTTTGCAAATGCCGATTCCATGTGTTCACAGCTTTTAAAGTAAAATTCTTCACTTTTAAAGCTGAGCCTGTCCTTGTCAAGCATTGTTTTGCCTGTCTGGATGCATAAGAGGAGCTCATGAGCCTTTGCTTCTTCTTTTCTCAGGTAGTGGCAGTCGTTAGTTGCCACATAAGGTATTCCATAATGTGAGGACAGCTCTATCAGCCTGCTGTTTATTATCTCCTGTTCTTTTAAACCGTTATCCTGCAATTCAAAGAAAAGTCTATCCCCGAAGATTGAATAATATTCTTCTATGAGATCTTTCAGATGATTCTCGTCACCCTTAAGGATTGCGTTGGGTATCTCACCTTTAATACAGGCAGTGAGACATATCAGACCTTCATGATAAGACTTTAACAGTTCCTTGTCGATCCTCGGTACATAGTAGAAGCCTTCAAGTTGTGCAGAGCTTACCATTTTGATCAGATTTTTATACCCTGTGTTGTTTTGTGCCAGAAGTACAATATGGTATGCGTTATCCTCGCCTCTGCCTTTTTTATCAAAACGCGATTTCGGGGATATGTATGCCTCGCAGCCGAGGATCGGCTTAATGCCTGCTTGTTTTGCAGCAAAATAAAAATCGGCAACGCCGAACATGCTCCCATGGTCTGTTATGGCACATGCATGCATCTTATATGTATGGGCAAGGTCGAAGAGCCGGTCAAACCTTATTGCACCGTCCAGCAGGCTGTATTGTGTATGTAAATGGAGATGCACAAAATCTTTCATTAATCCTGTCCAGCTAAATATTCTAAGGTTTTAGTTGTTTTCATCCGTTCTTTTGTTCTTTAAATTCAAAATTTAAAATTCTAAATTCAAAATTGTTGTTGTCTATTCCCGTTAAAGTTTCTATTTTTTTCAGTTATTTTCATTCGTTTTTTAAATTCTACATTCTAAATTCTACATTCTAAATTCAAAATTGTTGTTTTCTATTCCCATTCTATGGTACTTGGTGGTTTTGATGATATATCATAAACGACACGGTTGACGCCAGGGACCTCATTTATGATCCTTCGCGCCACTTTGTCAAGCGTTTCATAGGGGATGCGCGCCCAGTCGGCAGTCATTGCGTCTTCGCTCTCAACGATTCTCAGGGCTATCACATGCGCGTATGTTCTTTCGTCGCCCATAACGCCCACGGTTTTTACCGGTATCAATATGGCAAAAGATTGCCAGATATGGCGGAAACGCCCGTCTCTTTCAATGTCCTGTCTTACAATGTCATCTGCCTCTTTTAATATGTGGAGTCTCTCTTTTGTTATATCCCCGATAATCCTGATGGCAAGACCGGGACCTGGAAAGGGCTGTCTGTGAATCACATTGTCAGGTAAACCGAGTTCTTTCCCTACTACCCTTGTTTCATCTTTAAAAAGCTCTCTCAACGGTTCTAAAAGCTTAAGCTTCATCCTTTTCGGAAGTCCCCCTACATTGTGGTGACTTTTAATTGTTGCGGAGGGACCCTTAAAAGATGTGCTTTCTATTACATCAGGATAGAGAGTGCCCTGGGCAAGATATTTTGCATTGCCTATCTTTAATGCCTCTTCCTCGAAAATTTTAATAAAAAGCCTGCCGATGATTTTCCTCTTCTTTTCCGGGTCTGTTACGCCTTTTAATGCAGCAATAAATTTTTCTTCTGCATCTATATATCTCAAATTAAGATGGAGTCTATCTTTAAATAGATCAAGCACCTCCTGTGCCTCATTTTTTCTTAGTACACCGTTATTTACAAAAACACAGGTCAGCCTGTCCCCGATAGCCCGATGGATTAATGTAGCAACAACCGACGAATCCACCCCGCCGCTGAGACCACATATGACGTTGTCATCGCCTACCTCTTTTTTAATCTTTTCTATAGAAAGCTCGACAAAGGATTTCGGGGAGAAAAGCCCTTTTGCTTTACAGATATTATACAGGAAGTTTTTCAGGATGCGCTTTCCCTTTGGCGTGTGGTGCACTTCAGGATGAAACTGCACCCCGTATATCTTCTCATCATGTTTTTTTATCGCAGCATAAGGTGAGTTATCTGATTTGGCAATAGAGATAAACCCCACCGGCATTCTGAATATCCTGTCCTGATGGCTCATCCATATAATATCATTATCTTTTATCCCCTTCAGGAGGTCATCGGACTTTTCAATGAAAATATGGGCCTTACCGTACTCCCTCTTTTCTGATTTGTCCACTTCACCTTTGTAGAGCTTTGTGATAAGCTGGAGGCCGTAGCATATTCCCAGTATAGGTATATGTAAGTCAAAAATACCGTTATCACATATGGGGGCGTCAGATTCGGATACGCTTTTCGGACCGCCGGATAGGATGATGCCTTTGGGTTTTAAGGCCTTAATTGTATCAAGATTCATGTTATATGGGTATATTTCGCAATAAACGCCGAGTTCCCTGACTTTTCTTGCTATGAGTTGAGTATACTGTGAACCGAAATCAAGTATTAAGACAATTTCCTTATGATAATCCATAATTCCTCATTCAATTCTATAGTTAGGGGATTCTTTTGTAATAATCACATCGTGAACGTGGCTTTCCCGTAATCCGGCAGATGTTATCCTGACGAATT
Source organism: Pseudomonadota bacterium (assembly GCA_026388255.1). Classification (NCBI taxonomy): domain Bacteria; kingdom Pseudomonadati; phylum Pseudomonadota; species Pseudomonadota bacterium. Next base: position 43,405 of record JAPLKC010000093.1, read on the forward strand.
TACATCTGGTCCTGAGTTCTTCCAGATTGGTGCATCCTACATATCCCATACCGGCCTTCAGCCCGCCAACGAGTTGCTGAATGCAGACGGAAAGGGAACCTCTGTAGGGGACTCTGCCCTCTATGCCTTCCGGTATGATTTTGGATTCTATCTCGTCTTCTTCTATGCAGTATCTGTCTCTTGTCTTCCCTTCTTTCATGGCTTCAAGGGAGCCCATACCTCTGTAAACCTTATATGTACGCCCCTGATACAACACCATTTCCCCGGGAGTCTCGTCTGTCCCGGCAAAAAGGTTGCCTATCATTACGGTGTTGGCGCCTGCCGCAAGGGCCTTTGTTATATCTCCGGAAAATTTGATGCCGCCGTCGGCAATAACCGGTATTCCGTGCTTTTTTGCTGCCCTTGATACTTCAATGATGGCCGTTATCTGCGGAACACCAATGCCTGCAACGATTCTTGTTGTGCAGATCGAGCCCGGTCCGACGCCGATCTTTACGCCGTCGCATCCTGCCTTAATGAGGGCTTCGCATGCTTTTGCCGTCGCTATATTTCCTGCTATGAGCTGAACATTTTTAAAATTCTTTTTAATATCAATAATTGATTCGATGACATTTCTTGAATGTCCATGGGCAGTGTCAATGATGATTACATCGCATCCTGCCTTTAAAAGGGCATCAACGCGGGCGTCCCTGTCCTTGCTTACGCCTACGGCCGCTCCGGTTCTGAGCCTGCCGAGATGGTCCTTGCAGGAATTAGGGAATTTTCTCATCTTTTCAATATCTTTTATGGTAATCAGACCTTTCAGGTTATATTTTTTGTCAACAACAAGAAGTTTTTCAATTTTGTGTTTATGCAGGATTTTTTTCGATTCCGAAAGGCTGATGCCTTCTTCAACAGTGACCAGATTATCCTTTGTCATGACGTTTTCTACAGTTTCTTCGAGGTTGGTTTCAAATCTCAGGTCTCTGTTCGTTATGATGCCCACAAGTTTTTTCCCTACTGTAACCGGTATGCCGGATATGCTGTATTTTGACATGAGATCGAGGACATCTTTAATCTTATGTGCGGGTGATATGGTAATGGGATCAACAATCATCCCGCTTTCAGATTTCTTTACCTTTTCCACCTCGTGCGCCTGATCTTCAATGCTCATATTCCGGTGAATAATGCCTATGCCACCCTCCTGTGCGATACAGATGGCCGCTTTTGCATCTGTTACCGTATCCATGGCAGCGCTTAAAAGAGGAATATTAAGTTTTATATCCCTTGTTATATAGGCGGACACGTCTACGCTCTTCGGCATTATTTCACTGTATGACGGTAATAAGAGAATATCGTCAAATGTAAGACCTTCTTCTATTCTGTTTTCATCCATAACGGCTCCTTGTTATAATTGCGTTTCAGGAATATGCTTTTTCTCTGTTAATTGATTCCGGTAGTTTTATTAAATCCATAGCTTGTAAATTATTTGTATAAACAAAGAAGATAAACGTTATAGCCTATAAAAGGCTTGCCATTTTTTATTGGTTTAGTATAATGCATAGGGTTAAAATAATCAAAGAGATTTTTATGAATGAGCCTGCAATCAGTGTAACAGGATTAAATACATCATTTAAAACGGATTCTTATATAGTCCGGGCCGTGGAAGGCGTCAGTTTTGACATCATGAAGGGTCAGATATTCGGACTGGTAGGGGAGAGCGGATGCGGAAAAACAATGACATCCCTTTCAATAATGCGTCTTGTGCCTTCTCCGGGAAAGATCACTGAAGGTCGGATTATTTTCGAGGATAAAGACCTCGTTCAATTATCAGGAACAGAAATGGAAAGCATAAGGGGCAACAGGATCGGAATGGTTTTTCAGGAACCTATGACTGCCCTGAATCCGGTTATCAGGATCGGCGAACAGATAAGTGAAACCATCATGATCCATAAGCATGTCCAAATGGACGAGGCAAAAGAACGTTCAATTGATCTTTTAAAACAGGTCGGTTTTGATGAACCGGAAAAAAGATATACGCAGTATCCTCATCAGTTAAGCGGAGGGCAGAGGCAAAGGGTGTTAATCGCGATTGCCATATCCTGCAATCCCTCTCTGATAATAGCCGATGAGCCGACAACAGCCCTTGATGTTGCTACGGAATCGCAGATACTTTTTCTGCTCAAGGAGCTGGTGCGCCAATTCAATACTTCCATGCTTTTTATAACCCACAATCTCCATATTGTAAGAAAGCTGTGCGATACAGTAAACATAATGTACGCGGGGCGGATGCTGGAGCAAAGCCCTGTTGAAGATTTTTTTAAAGAGCCTCTGCACCCGTACAGCAAAGGGCTGCTGAATTCTGTTTTCGGATTTGAAAGCAGGGAAAAAAGGCTGACGGCAATACCCGGCTTTGTGCCGAAACTGTCGGAAATCCCTGAAGGCTGCAAATTCCATCCGAGATGTACATCTGTAATGCCCATATGTAAAGAAAAGGAACCATCAATGTGTGAAAAAGGTGAGGGGAAATATGTGAGGTGCTTTCTCTATGAGTGAGGTGCTATCCGTATGAGTGAGATACTTTCAGTGTCAGAACTGAAAAGGACATATGAAGTTAAAAGAAGCGCCTTTTCATACGCTAAGGAAATAGTAAAAGCAGTTGACGGCGTATCTTTTCAGGTGGATAAGGGGAAAACCCTTGGCATTGTCGGTGAAAGCGGTTCAGGGAAAAGCACTCTGGCGCGATGCGTCATGTTCCTTGAAAGGCCGGACTCCGGGAAAATTGTCTTCCAAGGAAATATCCTGAATGAAATAAATGGGCAGGATTTAAGGAAATTACGAAGAGAAATGCAGATTATCTTTCAGGACCCTTATTCCTCCCTCAATCCGAGAATGAAGATTTATGAAACCCTGGCTGAGCCTGTTTTATTCCATAATATTGTGCAAAAAGAGCATGTTATGGAAAAAGTCGAGGAAATACTTGAGATTGTCGGGCTAAGTACTGATTATCTTTACAAATATCCACATGAAATGAGTGGAGGGCAAAGACAGAGGGTGGCAATAGGCCGTGCCCTTACGACAAATCCTTCCTTGATTGTTGCCGATGAACCTGTGTCGTCTCTTGATGTATCAATCCAGGCGCAGATAATAAACCTTTTCATGGATATAAAAGAAAAAGCCGGGATAACGATGCTCTTTATCTCCCACGATTTGAATGTTGTAAGGTTCTTATCAGACGAAATTATAGTTATGTATAAGGGCAGGGTGGTTGAAGCAGGGAAGGGGGATGAAGTATTTTATAATCCACTCCACCCTTATACAAAAATGCTAATAGATTCCGTAAAAGGTAAATTCGCAAAAAGGGCAGGGGATGATGGACATGTGACAGGTGGGTGTCCATATTATCCGAGATGTGAAAGAAGGCAGCAGTCATGTTTAGTGGCGGAACCGGAACTGACTGGTTCCACCACCTCCACCAATAATCATGCTGCTGCATGCTTCTTGGTGGAGTAAGAAGCCGAAGCGTTATTTCGCGGCAAACTTTGTCAACTGCAGGGTCGCACAATCCTCAACGTAGCGCTGCTACGCTTCCGGTTGGCAACCCTTTGTTTCCGCGTTATCCATCGAAATTCCGCTTCGGCAAGGAATAACTGATAATTTTTATGTAAGATAATTTATTGAAATAATGAAGAATGTTCCTAAATACTTTACCAAAGCGAGTAAAGGAGAGTGAGAACTCTATGAAAAAGGATAAAGAATCTGATAAAGACGAATTACGGGCCGAGTATAAGAGTTCTGATTTTCCCGGCTGTCTTGTAAGGGGCAAATACGCAAAACGCATAAAAGAATCATCCAATATCGTTGTGCTTAAGCCAGAGGTTGCACAAGTATTTCCAAATGAAGAGGCAGTCAATAACGCCCTTCTTTCACTTATTGAAATTGCGCAAAAAACAACAGGCCAATCAAAGCGTTCCACTGGATCGGCCACAAAACGTGCCTCCCGGTGAAATCTGTATTGGTAAGCCTGCAAACCACAGCCATCGCGTGCCTGCTTGCCCATCGAAAGTATTTCCGGCCAAAAAATAGTGTCTTTGTATGTTGATATACCACTGACCCAAAATAGTGTTTTGGATAATAACATGAAAAGATCGTTGACTATGGTATATTGATGCGGTATGATTAATTCATACTATGTGTGGAGGTATTAAATGGCAACAGCAGTTAAGAGGACCATATCTCTTCCTCATGACCTTGCGAGAGAGATGGAATTTGTGGCCAAAGAAGAAGGCAAGACTATCAGCGCTTTGGTTCAGGATGCCGTAAGGATTTCGTTGAAGGAAAGGCAGAAAAAAGAGTTCTATCATATTCAGGGATACTGGAGTGATAAAGCAAAGGAAAAGGGCATTCTTACTGAAGATGATCTTGAGGATTACCTGAAAAAGTGAAACTCGTTTTTGATACGAATATTTACATATCCGCATTTGTCATTCCTCACAGTAAAGCCGAGAAAGCGATTCTGAAGGTTATAGAAGGTAAAGACGCGCTGCTCATCTCAAAAGATATTATAAATGAGACACTTACAGTGCTTTCGACAAAATTCTATCGGGATAAAGAAGCATTGAGTCATCTGGCAATCTATCTTTCAGAAATTGCTCAAATTGTGGAGCCGGTGGAGGTAAAGTTGACGGTACTTAAAGACGAACCTGACAATAGAATTCTTGAATGTGCTGTGTCGGGCAAAGCCGATGCTATCATAACCGGCGACAAGGAGATGCTCAAACTGAAAGAATTTAAGGGGATCAGGATCATGAGCTTGAGAGAATATTTGGAGAGTTAGTGAGTGATGTTGGAGTGATGGGCACGATGAGGACAGATTAATACTCTATAGTACTACTTCGCTCAGTTATTCGATATTGGAGAAAGCATACTTAGCATGAAAATCGCACTGAAAGAATTGAAGCTTGCGTTACAGAGAGTTTCCACTGGCCGTAATATCGCATACAAAAGATTCTTTCGTTCCATGTATCTGGCATACCAACTGGCCGAGGAACAAAACTTGAACCGATTGAGGGACAAGCTCAAAGGTAGTTGGCAGCCGCAAAAGCCTTGGAGGATTTACACTCCAAAGTCTTCAGGCCTACAACGACCCATCACACTTTTACATATTGAAGACCAGATTGTCTTGCAACTAATAGCAAATAGGATTGCCGACAAGTTGTATGCAAGGCGAAAAAAAATTGAATACCATGTGGCTTTTAGTAATGTGTTAGCCAGTGCAAAAGACAATGTCTTTTTTCTTGAGGATTGGCATAAAGCATATTTAATTTTTCAAAAAAAATGTGAAGAAAATTATCGGAAAGGCTTTCGATGGATTGCTCATTTTGATTTGGCTGCATACTACGATACTATTTCGCATGAATTATTAATTAAGACTATTGCGCCAAAATCCCATGAAAAGGAACCTTGGAAGACTTATAAGAAATGGTTGGGTCTCTGGTCGTCTCCTGAAGGCGTTGATGGACACGGGCATGGCATACCACAGGGCCCAATAGCTGCTGATTTTTTGGCTGAGGCATTCTTACTACCAATGGATGAAATGTTTTTAAAAAAAGGTGTCCGTTATGTCATATATGTTGACGACATACGCATTTTTACCAAGACAGAGTTGGCTGCGCAACAGGCAGCAGTTGAATTAGAGGTTTACTGTAGAAACCTTGGTTTGATCCCCCAAGGTAACAAGTTTGCAATCAAGAGAGCCGAAAAACTTAGTGATGCATTGGGTGCATTACCCAGCATTCAGCCACAAGATACTGTGCCTGCCGAAGAAATTCCTCAGATGACAATTGATGAAGCGGAACGACTCTTTTTGGGATCCCTGAACAAAAGACCTCTGAGAATAGACGACAATTCAAAAGCTCGATACGTCCTATTCCGGTCCCCTAAATCTAAGATAATCATGAATAAAGTTTTAATACTTCTGGCAAGACACCCAGAACATATAGATGTTTTTGCCAATTTCTTAAGAAATTACGACAAGAGCGCCCCACTTGAAAAGACAATATTGAAAATTTTTGAACAAGGTTCGCCATATGGATACGTAAGAGGAGAACTATATCATATAATGGCTCGTATAGGAACTTTGGAGTCTTTGAGAATACTGCAAATGCAAGCAAAAAGAGACTTAAAAGACAAAAACGCATGTGTAGTATTGAAGTGGGGGGCAATTTCTCTCCTCCTTTCTTGTCAGAAGTTTGGCATATGTCGGATATCTAGTAGAATAACTAAGCAAGAGTCCATCGTCCAGGCTTTGTTGTTTCCGGTTATTCCAGATGAGGAGTTTTGTGAAAAAGGTATACTCAAGGACTTGATATCCGCAAAGGATTTTATGTCAGGCCTGTTGGCTCCCGAGCAACTTTTTATAAGAAGCCAGACGTTAAAAGATTATTTATTGAAACCGAAAGATTGTCATCCTGTGATACAAAACATATTAAAATCACTTGGAATAGTTGGCAAAAGGTTTTCGCCAAAAATTGACCAAATATCTGACATTTTATACAGAAAATTTGGTGTCAAGGAGAGCCAGTCTTGGCGAAAGCTTTTTTCGGATGAATTTACGCATGTGTTACAAATACTTATACAAGCTGAAGTTTATTATCTTCCTGCCCCGAGTATTTGGATTCAGTGGCAAAACTCCTTTAACGACGCAGTGCAAAAAGCATTACTTGCATACTTAAACAGTAGAAGCCTCGCAGGTGCTGGAAAAATCACTAATGCAAACAGCCAATTAATAGATTTTGGAGTCCGCTTGGACAACAATACGAGTTTTTCAAAAACTTACCCGTCCATTGCAGACGTTTTTAGAGATATGAATAAACGACGAAACAGTATTCCTGGTTCGCATCCTTACGAAAAGAAAACTGGCAGTCAAACAAACTATTTGAAAACGCAAGAGAGAAATAAATTTGCTCACAGACTCAAGGCAGCATATGAAGAAATCATCAATATTATTGAAAACAATCCTTAAAGGCTCTTGTCGTGCGAGGAGGGCTTAGAGGAAATCCTATAATCCTCCTGTCAAGTAAATTATGGCTTAACCCCTGTAGAATATGCAGAGCGAATGATATTGACAGGATGAATACAAAACCTCTAAACTTGTGTTGTACTAAAGAGGGGGGGTATGGTCACTCCCCCTGCATAATGTATTGCGTTCTATGCTTCTTTCTGACCTGCGAAGTTGAATTGTATTCTTTATTTAACTACTTTTATTAAGGTTTTTTCAATTGTTTTATTTCATAAAAAACTGTTTTGCCAGGTTGACCCCTGAGAAAAGTCTCTCTCAGAATAAAGAAGATGTGATAAAACAAGCGCTGGCTTGGGTTTGCAGATGATTTATTCCATTCCTAAATCAAAGCGCTACCATCGTTGCCTTCGTCGTCGGTGTCTCGACGTACCGTTTTAGTACGCCTACGCCACCTCTTCCTTGCCGCCTTGATATCATCTTTGATTTAGAAATGGAATTAGATTTGCAGCAACAGTTGCTGAAAATTGGATGTACGAATTATAAATATCTCCCTGCCACTGGTTGAAAATATTCCAATGTGCCGTTCCCGCCCCCCCCTCAAAATATTTGCTAACACAGTGTTAGAAAATATAAATATTCTCGTAAAACCAATATGGCTCAGGAGCTATTTTATTCCATTAAAAGGCAGCACTTGACGGTGCCGTCCTTAAATATTTCAATATATTTTTGTTGTGGCCTGTCTTCATAACATTTTTTCCAGTTGCTCGACAAAACCTGGCAGATCTTCCTTTGCTATGCTCCAAACCACATCAATATTAACGCCGAAATAGTCGTGGATCAGTTTGTCTCTTGTACCTGCAATTTCTTTCCATGTTATATTGGGATGTCTTTTTTTAATATTATCAGATAGAAGTTTGACTGCCTCTCCAATAATCTCGATATTTCTGATTACGGCATCTTGAGTTTTGTGGTCTTGCAGGAAATTGTCATATTCCATTTGTTCAATATATGACCGGATCCGATGAGCACATTCAATAATATCTTGAACGAGTTCCTGATCGTTTCGTTTAGACATAGGTCAGGGTGCTTCGTATGTCATCTGCGACCTTCTTTACGCGTATATTTTCAAGACCGTCACGCGTTAGAAGATCCACTTTTCTTCCAAGAATTTCCTCAAGGTATTCGACAAGCCTGATAAATTTGAGGCCCATGGGCCGGCTGAACTCTACAATAAGGTCAATATCGCTGCTATCGTTATCGGCTCCCGTAGCGACAGAACCGAAGAGACCAATCTTCTCAACACCAAATTCTGAAGAAAGATAGTCACGCTGTTTTCTTATCTTTTCTATCGCTTCGTTTTTAATAGCCATTTTATGCACCTCAATTCTTCATTCTACGCATAAATGGTTATGTCGTCAATCTTATTTTCAAATTTGTCTTGAATATGCTTTGGCAATTCCTTGAAATTTCTTTTAAAGGAATCAGTATGGATTATTTTCATGCCTTTAGGTCGGCAAGGAATTCATCAACTGAAGAAAAGCTTTTAACTCTGCCCTTTTTGATGTCGTTATCAGCTTCCTTCTCCGCTTTATCCCAATCATAATTTTTGAAATACAGGGGAAAGGATAACGCATACTTAATAAGCTCAAATACTGCTGCAGCGTCATCGGTTATTTTTGATTTTTTCTTGAAATCAGAGATTCCGGCAAATATTTCATCAGGTATATCCATAGTAATTTTATGACTTGTTTTCATCAGGAACCTCCTCTTTGTATCTTTAGAATATCACAGATAAAATGTTCATTTCAACGGGAAAAATAATGGAAGAACATCCTTACAATAGTGGAGAAATATATTCATCGATTTTTTTTTCAAGAGATCTTTTGAAACGAGGCTCTATTTTTTCAATTTGTTTCAGAAATTCGGATGTAAGAAAAATCCGGTACATCAGAGAAGCTGACCTTTGTGATTCTTGTAATCATCGATCCCCCGGTTCATCGAATCCTTTAGCGTTGTATTGGAATTTATCTCTGCCATCTCGAATTCATCAACAAATTCAATTTCGTTGATGTACCGCAATGCGGCTGTTTCAATAAAATTAGAGAGAGGCCTGTTTTCTTGTTCAGCTATTGTCTTGAAGGTGTTATATACCTCATCATTAAGCCTGAGTGTTACTACTTTTGCCATATTGCACCTCCTGAATGCAATATATTCTAAAATATTTTATTAATCAATAATAAAAACTCATATCAGGAGACAGAGTTTTGCCTGGATATGGTGTTGAGGGGGGGGTAGATTATCAAGTTTTGGCTGAGGATTGATAGAACAAGTAAAAACATAAGGGGTCAGGTCTTGCAATAACACATTTTCCACTTCGCCGCTTTACAGGTTTCTTTTATTGAACATTATGTTGGCAGGCAGACCCCGGAGAAAAGTCTCGCCCAGAGTCTTCATCCGAAAATTATATGTTCGGCCTCTTTCCAATAAGCTAAAACTACTGTTTATTCTATTTTCGATAGAGAAAAATATTAATATGTGGTACACAAAGCAAATATGTAGCCGGTCCACTGGCAACCCCAAATTGCAGGAAAGGCGGAAATGAGTCATTACGATATTGTATTTGTGGGTTATTTAGGTACATATACAGTTGTTCCTTTTGATGGACCTTCTTCCGTCGAATCGGGCGGTCCGGTCTTTTTTAGTGTGGCAGCAGCTTCCTGTCTTGTAAAAAGAATTTGCATGGTAACAAGAGTTTCCGAAAGCGAAGCACGCCTTGTGGAGCTGCTCAAAGAGGCTGGCATTGATCTCTTCATGCAGCATCGAGAAACCCCTCGATACCGTGTTGTATTTCCGACTGCAAAATTCGATGAAAGGCAAGTTTTTCTCGTAAAAAGCGGAGAACATTTTGTTATTAATGACATACCTCCTATTGAACCGTGCCTGATTCACCTTGCCGGATGGCACCTTCACGAATTTCCGCTGGAGTTTATGCACGCACTGAAAGCACGCGGATTCCGTTTATCAGTGGATATGCAGGCTTTCATGTTCCAGGCGGACAGTAAGACAGGCGCTCTTTACATTGAGGATATTCCGGAGAAAAAGGAAATTCTGGATATGGCTGATTTTGTGAAACTTGATGCAGTGGAGGCAAAAACACTTACCGGTACTGAGGTTCTGCAAGACCAGGCCGATATTCTGGAAGACTGGGGGAGTTCCGAGACCGTGATAACATGTTCAAATGGAGCGCTGGTTAAAAGCAATGGTAGAACCATATTTGCAAAATTTACCAATAGGAGCAGCCAAGGAAGAATGGGTCGTGGTGACACTGTTATGGGAGCGTATCTGTCGTGTAGGCTGGATCATTCCATTGAAGACTCTCTCCTGTTCGCTGCAGCTCTGACATCGATTAAGTTGGAATCCGCCGGTCCGTTCATGGGTTCACTTGAAGATGTTAATGCGAGAATGTGCCAACCCGGACGCTCTTGAAATGTTGAAGCGTAGGCGCAACTCAGAATCGTAGCCCTTCAACCTACAGCCCGCTATGATATACCTTCATCTCGTACGCAGAAGATCGAGGAAGTCGAGAAGACTTAATACGAAGCGGCTGTGCAGGTGCGATTTGTCCGGCCCGAGCGCCCTATCCACTGTGGCGATGATGTCGACCACGTTATCGGCAACAACAGGGGTGTCAACGTTAAGCGTTGCCACATAGGCCACTCCGGGGACGGTCTTCACCTGCTCGTCGATGATGGCCGCTAACTTCTCTGGGCTTTCTGCCTGGACCAAGAGCATCAGGTCCTCCCCTCTAACTGCATCACAGTAGACTATGTTTTGAGCCAAATTGAGCTTACGGCAGACGTCCATCTGGTTTGCCGTTGGGTCGACGGTCACCAGCACATAGGCGCTATACGGGTGGCCGGGCTGGGGCTGAGGCGCAATAGCGTCTTGTGCCTTTGCCTCCGGTATCTCCTCCAGAAGCTTGGCGAGATCGTCCATATGGAAAGGTTTTTCCAGATACCCGTCTGCATCTTTCGCCTCTTCCGCTATCTTCTCCGTCCCGTGACCGGTGATGATAACGACCGGAACGCCAGGATAGTTAAACCTTATTGCCTTGAGGAGCTTCAGGCCATCGATATCAGGCAACCGGATATCTACGATAGCACAATCGAGGGGCATATTTCTCTTTTTGTATGCTTCGAGAGCCTGCAATCCCTTCATACCATTCTCGCAGAGCTCTGCGTCGTAACCGCGCTGCATCAAACCAAAAGCAACCATCCGCCGCAAAGAACCCTCGTCATCGACCACTAATACCCTTTTTTCCATTGTCTGTCTCCTTTCAGGATGGTTTTTCATGTTCATGATTGTTTATTTGCAAGGGTTGTGCCAGAGATAAAACGCTTGTATTAATAGCAAGTTACTATATAGAAGGTGCAATCAACTTTCAATTCGGTGATAAGGAAAAGAGGGTAACATGCAGAAAAAGCAATGATTTAGGGATGTTATGATACTGTTAAGATTCTATACACTTTACACTGTCGGGCTATATTTGGTTAACATACTTAAATTACGACATGTTTCATCTGTACAATAAATTTACGTACAATTTGTTTACGAAAACAGGATACTATTCGCGAACCAAAGGGAAGGAATAACTCCCTGATATTGTGAAACAGGCTGGGGTCAAATCTTTATTCTTGACTCTGGAGCCATTTATTTCATTAAATGGAAACGTCTGACGGGGCCATCCTTCAATATTTCGATATCTCTCTGCCGCCAATTGGAAATAATTAATATATTGCTCAGTTTTATATCCACTCTTTCCAGACTTCGGGTGTATAGCCCACTGTTGCTTTGCGATTGTCTCTGACGATGGGGGTACGGAACAAAAGTGGGTGATTAAGGAGTTCCTCCTCCGCATTATGAGTGAGGTATTTCAGGTTGAGCCGGCCATACTCTTTACCGTCTTTATCGATCAGGTTTTCTATTCCTATGACAGCCTTAATGTTATTTAACTCGCCTCTGCTGAGACCTTTTTCTGCAAGGTTGACGAACTGAAATGGGACGCCTCTATCTTTGAAATATCTCTGTGCCTTGCGTGTTTCCTGACATTTGAGTGTGCCGAAGATCTGAATGCCCATTATTTCACCTTTTGATAGGTTTAGAGGATGTACACAAAATTATAAGTATATCGTATATCCCTGAATCAATACAGGGGATCTCCTTCAATCAATTGATTCCTTGAAGCTCTGCTTCGGGGCAACCACATTCCCTCGCCCCTTGCGGGAGACGGCAGAGCCTGCCCCGTACTTGATACGGGGGTGAGGGTAAATAATCATGTTCCCCATTCCTCTGATACCTCGCAGCTCTGCTGCGGGGAGGTTCATTATAATATTCAATGACTGTTTACTCCAATAGTTCTTTCATTTCAACAGGGAAAAGAATGAAATAAACATCTTTCAACGCTTCATCTACACACTATCGACAGGTTTTTTACAGTATGGAATGTTGCAACCTTCTCTGGTGAGGATGCGGGTTGTGTTGTCAGCCAGAGTTGATACCCTGCCGTGGTCCGGGCAGATAGGGATTTCTCCCTTTCCAAGACTATCGTATTCGGGGTCCCAGGGGAAAACGAGAAACCAGTCATTTGAAATAGTAAGAAGAAGGGAAAGGATAGGGGGTTTATCGCCGGCTTTTGAAAATGAGATCACTTCTTCTATGGTGCTGAACCTCGAAAGATCTTCCAGGGTCTTCAAGGTAGGTGGGCTCAGTACAAGGGTGGTTGCCAGATTTTTCTCAAGCGCCCGGCCTGGCGTCATCCATGCCCCTTCCGTCGTCTCCGTTTCATCAGCGCTTGCCTTCTGGCCTTCAGGATAGCGAGCTACAAAAAAATGTGTATTGAAACGCATAGGCCGTGCTTCAGGGGTAATCCAATGGGCATAGTGATAAAGTTGGTCAAGGGCAAGAGATAGCCTTTCTTTTTTTACAATCTCTTTAAGAGTGATCGTTCTCTTATTGAGGAGGTTCCTGTATTGATGGATACGGTTATTTGTTGCCTCATCGCAAATAGTGAAAGGCAGACCATCTTTATCATAGGTGAGGAGCAGGCCTGATTCTTCAAAAAGTTCCCTGATGCCCGCAATCATGAAAGGGAGAAGTTCTTTTTGTGACTTGTCTGATGGAATGCCGTTGCAGAAAGAGAGGATTTCAGGATCACTGTCGTGCTTGTCCACAACGCCGCCGGGGTAAACAAAATTACTGCCCATAAAGGCGCTCTTTTCGTGCCGTTTAAGAAGGAATACTTCAAACCCTTCCGGAGGAGCTTCTTTCAGGACTATGACAGTCGACGCATTTCTTGGAACAGCAGTCATGAGGATACTATACAACAAAAAGGATCATCCCCTCAATACAGTTTACGGATAAACCCGTTTTGAAGAAGATAACCTTACTATAGTTGAAACCGATAATCTTTAAGCTGCGCAACTCTCCCGGGAGTGTAGCCGCCCTCGAACGCAAAGCCGTAAGATGCCATCACATAAAATAGTTGCATTTTTATTAAACTTGGAGGAAAATGAAAAAAGATTTGGCATGATGGGAAAATCAGCTTAACGATGTTTTGACATGAGAACTGGTCTGTAAATTCATGATATTCCCTGTCTGCCCTGTCCTAAAAGGTAAAGTATGAAATTAAATAAACAATGGTTGGATGAAATATCTTTAAAGAATAAAAAACTTTATTACAAACTTTATATTATTGTTGGTCTTTTTTTTGTTTTCCCGGTTTTTGGTTTTCTTTTTTATGCAATTAAATATGATTTTCTCGAAGATAAAACATTAAGTGTTTTTTTGATCGCCTTACTTGCCTTCTCTTTTCTGGGTTTTTTAATACTCCGGCATATATTTAATTCAATGATAAACATTTCTAAGAAAATCTCGGAAAAGCTTCGTGACGGTATCTCCGGCTTTCAATTTGAGGATAGTACAGATGAATTAACAAATATCGTTCATTCTTTTAGCGCCATCGAACATCAATTTAAGGATACATTTGAGCAACTCGAAAAAAAATCATCCAAAATATCAATGCTAAAAGAGCTTTCAGATCTATGTTATATAACCTACGATGCAGAGGAGCTTATGTATATAACATTGGAGCGTGCCCTGAAACTGGCAAACGCAAACGTGGGTTCTGTACTTATGCTCGAAAAACCGGAAAGAAATAAATTTATCATTCAGGCAAATATCGGGCTGGGGGATCTGGTCAAAGTTGGAGACCGGATTGATTTTGATAAGAGTATCACAAGGTTTGCAGTTATTAATAAATCGCCGCTTCTTGTTAATGATATTGAAAAAGACAGCCGTTTCGGGAGGGGCAATCGACCTCTTTACGGAACAAAATCTTTTATATGTATGCCCATTAAAACAATTAATGACATTATCGGGGTCCTCACGGTTTCACGGAAAGATGAGAATGCACCCTTCGTTCAGGATGATGTGGAAGCCCTCACATCTCTTTTGAGCGGTGCAGCTTTTACATATGAGAATCTTCGCCTTATTAAAGAAAATGAACAAAAAGACGAATTTATCAGCAAACTGGAAAAGATTTCCAAGACAATCAATTCAAGCTTAAAAGGCAGAGAACTTATCTATGCTGTTCTGAATGAAATTCAGTCTCTCATTCTCTTTGAGGTGGCTATAATTATGATCACTGATGAGAGCAACCCTGACAACTTGATAATTTACGATTTCTTCTCTCACAAACCTGTCAGCCTGTCCAAAGGCGCTTGTTACAACTGCGAGGAATCTATTTTTGAAAAAGTAATCAAACAGGGGACAACTCTCATTATAGACGATACTCAAAGCCTTTCAAATGGGATGGAAAAGGAACTCCTTTTTGATCTGGGATATAACTCATGCATACTGACAGCGTTAAGAATGCATGGTAATGTGGAGGGGGTGCTGGTTCTTTGCGCATCAAAATCAGATATCCTGCACAAAACCTCTGAATTCATCGACCTGGCGAGAAACAATCTCTCTTTTGCACTTGAAAGAAACAAACTGTCATTTGCCGTTATTAAACGGGAACAGGAATTAGACACGTTGAAGAATATCGGAAATACCCTCGCTATATCAACATTTGATATTGATAAAGTTCTTCAATATGCCATGGATATGATCCATGCAGTCATGAATGTAGAAGCAGGATCTTTATTTATATTACAAAACAACATGCTTGAATTTAAGATTGCATTTGGAACAGAAGCGGAAACTCTCCAGAAATTCAGTATTAAGCTCGGTCAGGGAATTTGCGGCTATGTTGCCAGCCAGGGAAAACCGCTTATCGTAAATGATACGGCTCAATCACCCCACTTTTTCTCTGATTTTGACAAAATTATAGGATTTAACACCCGATCCGTATTGTGTGTTCCTATGATTTCACAGGGAAAAGTACTTGGCGTAATTGAACTGATTAACAAAAAAAATGGCAGCTTTGCACCTGGCGATGAGAAGCTCCTCCAATCAATCGTTTCATCTCTTGTTATTGCTATGGAAAATGCCCGTCTTTACAGGGAAACTACCTCGATGGCAGAACATGAGCGGGGTCTCAGGCAAGTCTTCCAGAAGTTCGTTCCAATGGAGGTTGTGGACAGGATTGTATACGGCAAAGATACAGAGAAAGCGATTATTGATGATTTCAGAAGACTCACCCTTCTTACCCTTGATATACGGGGATTTTCAAAACTCGCTAAAGAAATCGGGCCGCAAAAAACAGTGTCTATGCTCAACTACTTCTTTTCAATAATGGGTGGTGCAGTATTTAACCATTACGGCATTGTTGATAAGTATCTTGGCGATGGCTTCCTGGCGGTTTTCGGTGCACCTCTGCCGACTTCGATGGATGCAGATAATGCTATCGATGCAGCCCTTGAAATGAAAGCATCAATTGAAGAGGTGAGCAACCGTTTTGTTCAAGAACTTGGTACGCCTCTTGTCATGGGTATCAGCATCCATACCGGCGAGGTGGTGGTCGGCAATATCGGTTTCGATAAAAAGATGGACTATACGGTAATAGGCGATTCGGTCAATACCGTCTTCAGGCTTCAAAACCTTGTGAAACCTATACCGAACGGTATTCTCATTAGTGAAAATACACGTCGGGCAGTCCAGTCGCATTTAGACCTTCATGAAATGGGTGAGTATGAGATTGATTCAACAATCGGGACATTGAAAATATATGAGCTTCTGGGCCAGAAGAAATATTGAAATGCTTCTTTGTGCTAATTGGCGAACCATTTCAGTAAATATTTGCCGGAACTTGCGCCGCTTGCAAGGGAATTCAGACCACTCGTAAATTAAAAACGCCGGATGCTTTTTGTAGCACACCACAAGGGGCGATAGTAACAAGGGTGCTCAGAATCACGCTCCTGGTATCTGAGATGTTTCTCCGGCCGTGAATTCTGACAGCATTTTTCTCAGTTCCTCTCCCTGTACAATTTCATTCTGCGACAAAAGACGGGCCAAGGCATCCAGAATCTCCTTCCGCTCCGTGAGGATTTTTTGTACCCTCTTGTGAGCCTGTTCCATCACCTGGGAGATCTCTTCATCAATCTGGGTAGCCTTTGTTTCGCTGTAGGTCTTATTCTGGGAATAACTTTCCGGCAGGAACAAAGGTTGACGAGGGCGCTCATATGTCACCAGTCCGAGGCTATCGCTCATGCCGTACTCCGTGACCATAGAGCGTACGATATCGGTGGCCCGCTGTAAGTCGTTCTGGGCTCCTGTGGAGACATCTCCGAAAACCAGTTCCTCTGCCACCCTCCCCCCCAACAGGACTGCCAGCCTATCCAGTAACTCGGGACGGGTCATCAAATAACGGTCTTCTGTGGGTCGTTGCTGGGTATATCCGAGAGCTGCAATCCCGCGGGGGATTATGGATATCTTATGCACGGGGTCTGCAAATTTGACCGATTCGGCCACAATTGCATGTCCGGATTCGTGAAAGGCAACAATTTCCTTCTCCCGTGGATTCATCACCCGGTTCTTTTTCTCCAGTCCGCCCACAACACGGTCGACAGCCTCATCGAATTCTGCTGACCCGACTGCTTCCTTGTTTTTACGGGCAGCCAACAGCGCTGCCTCATTGATGAGATTGGCCAGATCAGCGCCTACAAAACCCGGGGTAATAGTGGCTATTTTACGGAGATCCACATCGGGTCCCAGAAGAACTTTCCTGGAATGAATTTTCAGGATGGCCTCACGGCCGTTAATATCAGGACGGTCAATCATTACCTGCCGGTCAAATCGTCCTGGGCGCAACAAGGCAGGATCAAGGATTTCAGGCCGATTGGTAGCAGCCATGATAATGACCCCTTTATTTGAATCAAATCCATCCATTTCGACTAAGAGCTGGTTCAGTGTCTGCTCCCGTTCGTCGTTGCCGCCAAAGGCGTTCATCCCCCGGGCCTTTCCCAACGCATCCAGTTCATCGATAAAGATGATGCAGGGAGCCTGGCCGGTCGCTTGAGAGAAGAGATCGCGGACACGAGATGCACCCACGCCGACGAACATCTCCACAAACTCGGAACCGCTAATGCTAAAGAAAGGTACCTTTGCTTCTCCTGCTACCGCTTTGGCCAGAAGAGTTTTTCCGGTTCCAGGCGTTCCAACCAGGAGAACCCCTTTAGGAATCCTTCCGCCCAGCTTCTGGAATTTGTCCGGACTCATTAAAAACTCCACTACTTCCTGAAGCTCTTGTTTGGCCTCATCGATTCCAGCCACATCAGCAAAGGCAACCTTGGTCTCACTCTCTGCAAAAAGCTTGGCTTTGCTTTTGCCAAAAGACATAACTCCCATCCCGGGCCCCATCTTTTTCATGGCATAGCGCCAGATGAGGAGCATGATGGCGATGGGGAGAATCCAGGAGAAAATTCCGCTCAGCAATTTACTGTCATAGTGTCCCTGGTAACCAACCTTGCGTTCATCGAGCTCCTTGACCAGGCCGGGGTCATCGACCCGGATTGTGGTAAACTGCTTGTCAGATTTTTGTTCTTTTCCTTTCAATGTTCCCGTGATATGTTCCGGGCCTATAGTTAATTTACTCACAACACCTTCGGCCAGGCTCTGTTTGAACTGGCCGTATGGAATCATCTCCACCTTGGGAGCAAATAAATATTGCTGCAAATAGATGATTAAGAGTATGGCAATCAGGAAATACCAGATACTGAAATAGGTCCCGGGGGGAAAGCCGGTCTGTTTCTTCTGGGGGTCCCGTGGACCGAAAAGTGAACGCAATTTATTCTTTAAATCCTCCATTAGTTCCTTTTTTTCACCGGATGGCATATATTCTCCTCCACAGGGTTATATCTCGGATAGTAAAAGCATGCATAAACAATACATAGTACCATGTTTTTAGCTGGATTTGTTGGCAAATTGCATTTCGACGTTCTATTTTACAATATGATATTTGGCGCTTGTCTCGCTCGCATCGGTACACGAGGGAGCCTGTCGAGTAATAATAAAGCTGGTAACTCGCATATTAAAGGTGTAAACTACAGGTATACATTAATCTGCTCCCACATCAAGAGATGCTGCCGGCAATAACATGTGGAAGTGGGAGTCCAAAACACTATCATATCTTCAATCCGGTTGGTTTAAGCTTTAGTTCCAAGCAAGGAGATCTTCAATTTGACATTCCTCAGCACAACCATTATCAGGAGTATGGCTCACTTATGGACATGCATCCATAGAAACCATTCAGTGCAAAAGCGCCTTGGTGATGAGCCGCCGCTCCGATCGGAGTTGTTCAGCGCTTCCCAGATGGAACAGCACGGCAAGACCCTTGCCGGCACACACACCTTAAGCACAGACTATATCTCCGAACAACTGCTGATGCGGCTGGGCGAAAATGAAGGCGTCCTCCTTAACGTTCGCGAGCTACTGACAGAGGCCGTAAAAGAAAACAGGAGGATTACGCCTGCAGGAGAATGGCTTCTCGACAACTTCTACCTTATAGAAGAACAGATTCGCACTGCCAAGAGACACCTGCCAAAGGGTTACAGCAAGGGACTACCCCGCTTGAAAAAGGGCCCGTCAATGGGTCTTCCCCGCGTGTATGACATTGCTCTGGAAACAATCTCTCACGGTGATGGCCGCGTAGATCCTGAGAGCCTTAGCAGTTTTGTAGCAGCCTATCAGACAATCACCGTACTGAAGTTGGGCGAATTATGGGCAATTCCCATCATGCTCCGCCTGGCATTGATCGAAAATCTCCGACGCGTTGCAACGAGGATTGCTGCCGACAGGATCGACAGGAATCTTGCTGATTATTGGGCGGACAGGATTACTGAGACGGCCGAGCAAAATCCCAAGGGTTTAATTCTGGTCATTGCCGACATGGCACGCTCAAACCCTCCCATGGTCAGTTCTTTTATTGCAGAGCTTACACGCCGCCTGAAAGGTCAGGGTCCCACTCTCGCATTACCTCTTACCTGGATTGAGCAGCAACTCTCCGAGTCAAGTCTGACGATTGAACAGTTAATACAGTCAGAGAACCAGCAACAAGCGGCAGATCAGCTTTCTATAAGCAACAGCATCGGCAGTCTACGTTTTCTTGGCGCCATGGATTGGCGGAAATTTGTCGAAACCATGAGTGTTGTCGAACAAACCCTCTGCAAGGACCCCGCTGGTGTGTACGGCAGGATGGATTTTGCCACCCGCGATCAATACCGTCACGTAGTGGAGAAGATATCAAAGAACAACTCATTGTCTGAAAACGAGGTGGCGCAAATTGCGATCCGCCTTGCCGGGGAGTACAAGGGGCACGTAAATGGCATCGAACGGGAGAATCACGTCGGCTTCTTCCTCATCGACAAAGGGTTGACTCAGATTGAAGCATGTGCCGGGGTGCGTTTGTCTTCCACTGAGGCGATTCAAAAGGTAATTCACCGATTTCCTTTGATCTTCTATCTTGGCACGATCTGTGTTATCACCGTAATCTTCACCGGGTATCTGCTTGCAGGGGTTCATTCCGAAGGGCTACATGGTCCCTGGTTGTGGATTATCGGTGCACTCTCACTTTTCTGTGTAAGCCAGATGGCGATTGCCTTGGTAAACTGGCTTACGACGCGCCTTGTGGCGCCCCATCCCCTTCCTCGAATGGACTTCTCCAAAGGAATTCCACTGGAATCGTCTGCCCTGGTCATAGTGCCTACTATGCTCACAGGAACTGAAAACATCGAACATCTGATGGATGCGCTGGAGGTGAGGTTCCTGGCAAATAGGGATGATAATCTGCTCTTCGGCATACTCACTGATTTCCTTGACGCCGACGTGGAAAGCCTCCCCGGCGACGAACCTTTGTTATGGCTGGTCCGTCAAAAAATTGAGGAATTGAATAAAAAATACACGAGCCCGAAAGGCGACACGTTTTTCCTTTTTCATCGCCCACGCTGTTTTAATTCCCAGGACAATATCTGGATGGGTTACGAGCGGAAGCGAGGGAAACTTGCAGCGTTAAATTCGCTTCTCCGCGGAGGCTTAAAGACCGAATTCTCCCTCATCGTTGGGGACTTGAAAGCGTTGTCGAAAGTAAAATATATTATTACTCTTGACACAGATACACAACTCCCGCGCGATGCAGCACGACAGCTTGTGGAGGCTATGGCGCACCCGCTGAATCGTCCTCAATACGATGAAAACAAGCAACGAATCAGTACCGGATACGGTATTCTTCAACCACGGGTGGCCGTGAGCCTGCCAGGCACAAAACGGTCTCAATATGCGCATATGTGGGGAAGCGATGCAGGCATCGATCCATATACACGTGTTGTTTCTGATGTATACCAGGATCTCTTCGGGGAAGGCTCCTTCATCGGCAAGGGTATATACGACATTGATGCCTTCGAGCAGGTCCTTAAGGGACGTTTTCCTGAGAACCTTATTTTGAGCCACGATCTCATCGAAGGATGCTATGCGCGGGCAGGTCTTTTGAGCGATGTGCAATTATATGAGGAATACCCTTCGCGCTACAGCGCAGACGTGAGCCGCAGACACCGCTGGATTCGCGGAGACTGGCAGATTTTCAGATGGCTCCTTCCGGGAGTCCCGGGCCCGGATGCGTGCTTTCAGAAGAATCCCCTCTCAGCCCTTTCCCGATGGAAGATTCTCGATAACCTGCGGCGCAGCCTCTCACCCTTGGCGTTGATGCTCCTGTTTATTTTGGGCTGGACATTAATGCCTGTGCCCTGGTTCTGGACCCTGTCGATAATGGGGATCATCGTAATCCCTTCTTTGATTATCTCTCTTATGGATCTATTTCAGAAACCCGTTGATGTCCTTCCCGGTCAGCACGTTCTCGCCGTTTTACAGGAGAGCGGAAGGAGCCTTGGCCAGATTACATTTACACTCCTTTGTCTACCCTATGAAGCATTTTTCAGTATTGACGCTGTTCTTCGCACCATCTGGCGAATGCTGGTAACGAACAAAAGGCTTCTTGAATGGAACCCTTCAGGCAACTCTGATCGCGCAAGCCGAAAAACCCTGGCCGGTGCCTGCCTGACCATGTGGGTCTCTCCGGCCATTGCCGTTGCCATGACGATCTATCTCATACTTTCAAGGCCGGGGGCTATCGCTTATGCCCTGCCTGTTCTGGCACTCTGGTTTATCTCCCCTTCAATAGCGTGGTGGATCAGTAAACCCATTAACCGCCGTGAAGCAAGGCTCACCTCTGACCAGATTATTTTTTTGAGAAAGATCTCACGAAAGACATGGGCATTTTTTGAGACCTTCGTCTGCCCGGAGGATCACTGGCTTCCACCCGATAACTATCAGGAACATCCACTTGCCAAGGTTGCCCATCGTACTTCACCAACCAACATGGGGCTTGCACTTCTTGCCAATTTGTCTGCCTGGGATTTCGGCTACATTTCCGCAGGACAACTTATCAATCGTACGGCCGAAGCTTTCCGAACAATGGAAGCTATGGAGCGCTACAGGGGACACTTTTACAACTGGTATGACACAGAGTCTCTAAAACCGTTGCTGCCAATGTATATTTCGACTGTGGACAGCGGAAATCTTACGGCACATCTTCTGACGTTGCGGGCAGGCCTCAGCGCACTTCCTGATGAGAAAATACTGGGATCAAAGTTATTTGACGGGCTCCTCGATACATTGAGAATTCTCATGGACGTCGCCGGGAAAAACCTTCCGGTCTGTCTCGTTCAGGTGCTGGAGGATCTGGAGTCTCTCAGCTCCGCCCCGCCGGATAAGCTCGATGCGGCACGGGAGAGCCTTGACAGGCTTGCTGCCTCTGCCATGGAAGTGGTCCACGGTTTTGACGCTGATCCTGAGAGTCAGGCCGCATGGTGGGCGCATGCTTTTTCCGGCCAATGCCGTGTCGCCCTCGATGAACTTGAATTTCTTGCAACATGGACAACGCTTTCACTCTCTCCAAAGGTTCTCGGCGACTTCCCGGTTCTCAACGAAATTCCGACGCTACGCAAATCGGCCGAGATTAACAAAGAGTTTCTATCAAAAATGACAGATCGACATGACTGGACACCAAATGAACTTGAGCAGATTGACGAACTTCAAGGGGCCGTCAATGAGGCAAACATCCGGGCCAGGGCGAGGATCGGAATTATAGAAGATCTTGTATTACAATCCGGTGAACTTGCCCGTATTGATTATGACTTTCTTTACGATGAGACCCGCCATCTGTCAGCTATCGGCTACAATGTCAGCGAAAACCGACGGGATGCGAGTTACTATGATTTACTGGCTTCGGAAGCAAGACTCTCCAGTTTTGTCGGCATTGCCCAGGGACAATTACCGCAGGAAAGCTGGTTTGCCTTGGGACGTCTCCTTACTACTGCCGCCGGAGAGCCGATTCTCCTTTCCTGGAGTGGCTCCATGTTTGAATACCTAATGCCGCTGCTTGTAATGCCAACTTATGAGCAGACGCTCCTCGACGAGACTTATAAGGCGGTTGTGGCAAGACAGATCGAGTATGGAAAAAAGCGTGGCGTACCCTGGGGTGTTTCAGAATCAGGGTATAACACAATTGACGGGCATCTTAATTACCAATATAGCGCCTTTGGTGTGCCCGGCCTGGGGCTTAAACGCGGACTTGCCGGTGAGATGGTTGTTGCTCCCTATGCCTCAGCCCTGGCGCTCATGGTAGCGCCTGAAGAGGCCTGTCTCAACCTCGAAGAACTATCTGCTAAGGGCTTTGAAGGGAAGTATGGTTTTTATGAAGCTATTGACTATACTCCGACACATCTGCCCCGCGGGCAATCAAGCGCAGTGGTTCGATCTTTCATGGCACATCATCAGGGCATGAGCCTCCTTTCCCTGGCCTATTTACTCCTCAATCGGCCCATGCAGAGGCGATTCGAGTCAGACCTCTCGTTTCAGGCAATTATGCTTCTGCTTCAGGAGCGGGTGCCAAAGGCCACGGCTTTTTATTCGCATACTACCGAGCTTGCCGAGGTTCATACAATCTCACATGATGTAGAAGAGATGCCGATACGCGTCTACACAAGCCCTGACACACCAATACCGGAAGTGCAGTTGTTGTCAAACGGCAGATACCATGTGATGATCACGAATGCAGGCGGCGGTTATAGTCGCTGGAAAGACCTTGCAGTGACAAGATGGCGCGAAGACAGCACCTGTGATAACTGGGGTGCATTCTGTTATATCCGTGACATAGCAACCGGTGCTTTTTGGTCAACAACATATCAGCCTGCGCTCAAGGCTTCGAAGCAGTACGAAGCAATATTCTCGGAAGGACGTGCAGAGTTTCGCCGCCGGGATCAGGAATTCGACACCCATACGGAGATCGCAGTTTCACCTGAGGATGACATTGAATTACGCCGGATTACCATCACCAATCGTGCGCGGACACGTAGAATAATCGAAATAACAAGTTACGAGGAAGTTGTTCTCGCATCGCCGGCTCAGGACGCACTGCACCCGGCCTTCAGCAATCTCTTTGTCCGGACCGAAATCATCCGCGAGCAGAGGGCAATACTCTGTACGCGCAGGCCCCGCTCGCTTGAAGAACAGTCGCCATGGATGTTCCATCTCATGGCTGTGCACGGCGCCAAGACCAATGAAGTATCTTACGAAACCGACCGTATGCGGTTTATCGGCCGCGGGAACACCATTGTTGCTCCGGAAGTAATGAGAGGCTCTTCCGGGCTCTCGGACAGTGAGGGTTCAGTGCTCGATCCGATTGCAGCAATCCGATATCAAATAACCCTTGATCCGGAAAAATCGGCAACAATCATTATCGTCACCGGTATTGCCGAAACCCGTGATGCCTGTATGAGCCTTGTCGGGAAGTACCAGGACCTGCATCTCGCAGATCGTGTCTTTGATCTTGCGTGGACTCATAGCCAGGTGCTACTGCGGCAGATCAATGCTACGGAAGCCGATGCGCAGCTTTATGGGCGCCTTGCCGCCTCTGTCATATATGCGAATTCGTCGCTAAGAGCTGGTCCGGGGGTTCTCATGAAAAACCGCCGTGGCCAATCCGGCCTCTGGGGTTATTCTATTTCCGGCGATCTTCCCATCGTGTTGTTGCAGATTGAAGATCCGGGCAACATCAACCTCGTGCGACAACTCGTTCAGGCCCACGCGTACTGGCGTCTAAAAGGACTGGCAGTAGATCTGATAATCTGGAACGAAGATCACGCCGGTTACCGGCAACTTCTTCACGAACAGATCATGGGGCTCATCGCTGCAGGTACGGAAGCCAACGTCACTGATCGACCGGGCGGTATTTTTGTTCGACCTTCCGACCAGATATCAAAGGAGGACCGCATTCTGTTTCAGACTATTGCTCGCGTCATCATTACTGATCACAAGGGAACACTTGCGGACCAATTCAAAAGCCGGAGCTTTACGGAAGGAATATTGCCGGCACTTATTCCAACCCGAACCGCCAAAGGCGATGCTCAGGCATCAGCAGCAGAGCCCCGTCAGGATCTTATGTTCTCCAATGGGCTGGGAGGATTCACTCCTGATGGCCGGGAATATGTTATCTCAACTGCCCGTGGGCAGGTGACACCCGCACCGTGGGTGAATGTGCTGGCGAACCCGCTTTTCGGAACCGTTGTCTCAGAGAATGGCCTTGCCTATACCTGGAGCGAGAATGCACACGAGTTCCGCCTCACCCCCTGGTACAATGACCCTGTCAGCGATTCCAGCGGAGAAGCCTTTTATATTCGTGATGAAGAGCGTGGCCACTTCTGGTCCCCCATGCCGCTGCCCAGTCGCGGAGCCATGCCTTACGTGACCCGGCACGGGTTCGGTTACAGCGTCTTTGAGCACACTGAGCGGGGTATCAGTACAGAGATTTGGGTATACGTTGCCATGGACGCTGCAGTCAAATTTACGGTACTGAAGGTGCGCAACCAATCAGGCCGGTCACGGCGACTTTCTGCTACCGGATATGTGGAATGGGTGCTTGGCGGTTTGAGGCACAAATCAGTCATGCATATAATTACCGGGATCAACCCTCTGAGCGGAGCCCTCTTTGCGCATAATCCTTACAACACTGAATTCGGCAACCGAACGGCTTTTTTCAACGTAGATGATGCAACCAGGACCATGAGCGGCGATCGGAAGGAATTTCTCGGGCGCAACGGAACGCTCGCCAATCCCGCTGCCATGGTACGGTCACGGCTTTCCGGCAGGGTAGGCGCCGCTTTGGACCCATGCGGCGCAATACAAGTGACCTTTGAGCTGGCGGATGGCGAAGAGTACGAAATCGTCTTCACTTTGGGCGCAGGCCAGGATGCCGATGACGCCGGTAATCTGGCACATCGTTTCAAAGGGCCGGCTGCGGCCCGTGAGGCCCTTGAAGCAATATGGCAATACTGGAACCGTACCCTCGGTACAGTTCAGGTGGAGACACGGGACCAGTCCATCAACGTCCTGGCCAACGGTTGGCTCTTATATCAGACCCTGTCATGCCGTCTTTGGGGACGCAGCGGTTACTATCAGTCAGGCGGCGCCTTCGGCTTTCGTGACCAGTTGCAGGATGTAATGGCCCTTGTCCATGCCGAACCCCAACTTGTACGGAAACACCTCCTCCTCAGTGCATCACGACAGTTTGTAGAGGGTGATGTCCAGCATTGGTGGCATCCACCCACAGGACGGGGTGTACGCACCAACTGCTCGGATGATTTTCTTTGGTTGCCCTTGGCAACGTGTCGTTATGTCTTGACCACCGGGGATACAGGTGTGCTGGATGAGCCTGTCCGATATATTAAAGGTCGTCCGATCAATGCCGAAGAGGATTCCTATTACGATCTGCCTGGCAGGTCTGAAGAAAAGACAAGCCTCTATGACCACTGTATCAGGGCAATCCTCAAGGGCCTCAGATTTGGCGAGCACGGCCTGCCTCTAATCGGTTCAGGTGATTGGAACGACGGCATGAATATGGTGGGTAAAGACGGCAAAGGCGAAAGTGTCTGGCTCGCATTCTTCCTCTACAAAGTGCTCATGAGTTTTATTGATATCGCACGTATGTATGGGGATCTGCCATTCGCGGAACGTTGTGAGAAAGAAGCAGGCACACTTAGCCGGAATATCGAGCAGAACGGTTGGGATGGTGAATGGTATATACGCGCTTTTTTCGATGACGGTACGCCGCTGGGTTCATCGGTCAACCCCGAATGCCGCATTGATTCCGTTTCACAAAGCTGGTCTGTCCTGTCCGGTGCAGGGAGCGCCACACGCTCGCGCATGGCAATGGACGCAGTAGATAAGTATCTTGTGCACCCTGACCACGCGTTAATTCAGCTTCTTGACCCGCCCTTCGATAAATCTGACTTAAATCCCGGCTATATCAAGGGGTACGTGCCGGGTGTTCGGGAAAATGGCGGGCAATACACACATGGGGCCATCTGGGCTGCTATGGCCTTCGCAGCCATGGGTGACAGCAGACGGGCATGGGAACTCCTAACCATGATCAACCCTGTGAATCATGGGGGATCAGCTAAAGGGATTGGAATGTACAAAGTGGAGCCCTATGTTGTCGCCGCTGACGTATATGCAGTACCTCCCCACACTGGCCGCGGCGGATGGACATGGTACACGGGATCAGCCGGATGGATGTACCGTCTGATCGTGGAATCACTCCTTGGACTGAGGCTCAAAGCAGACAAGCTATATGTTGAGCCCTGTATCCCGGATGATTGGGAAGGCTTTACCGTGCACTACCGGTATAGGGAAACCATCTACCATATAAATGTGGTACAGAGAAAAACAGGTACAGAAAGAGGAACGGTTGTTACAGTGGATGGGATAGGACGGGAAGGTAATGCGATCCCGCTTATTGATGATGGTCGGCAACATGCGGTGGAAGTGGTTGTGGTGTCATAGGGTCGGGCACTTTTCGTGCATGGCTTTGTCATACTGTGTCCAATGTGGTTATCCGGGTCGTCCGGTCCACAATGTTTGCCGCCGGCAGGTACACCCTTTTCAGCTTTCAATTCAAACTATAATCTCAAAAGTGTGTGTAACAGGTTCGTTAAATATCAACTGAAATTCTCTTAAGGGCTGTGAACTTCCATAAGGAAAGATTGTTTTGGGCATTTCCTGTTTTATTTTCTGTGAACGTCCAATACCGGACAGATCAGCAAGCAGGCTGTTAGGGTCATAAATCACAGAGCCGGAAAGGGAAATTTTTATGTCTGCTTCAGGAGCAAAAGGACGTATGGAGTTTTTCTCATCAGAGAGCCTGACCTTTCTGGAATCATCCGGTCTGCTGTTGTTTACATTCTGGGGAGTATGTTGTGACTTTTCTGAAAGAATTACACTATTTACAATGCCGGAATAATAAAAGGAGTTAATGCCTGTGATCATGACAGTATATTACCATAGATACATATTATTATCCAAATATTCAAACTGGCCCGCTACTAAAAAGTATCTGCATAACCTGATGGGAACTTAATGCAGGATGGCATCACTCAGGTTTTGTAGATTTTTTCCTGTCTATGATATCAACTATTAAGTCGGCAATCTCGTTAAATTGTTTCTTGTAAACATTGATCACGCTAACAGAATGTGTCTTTTTGTTCATTGTTACCGTGATGTAACTTGATGAACCATCCCTTATTTTCGAATTACTGTATTGTTCATTTAAGCTGAAGAAACGGTTGTCTTTGATTTTCTTTATAATCAATTGCAGTTCCTTCTTTGTAAGCTGATAATATTCCTGATGTCTTGATACCGCACTTTGTCTGCCCCTTGTTTCTTCATATACTACCTTACCGTCGGCTGAAATCTTATATGTCGATCTGCCCCATTCTGCATGGGTGGCGCCGCTGTTATACACAATATCAAGATCTTCAGGGATTCCATCTAAGTCTCTTACCTGGACATTATCTGTTTCATCCGCTGCGGAAACAGCATTTACATTTGTCAGCATACAAAAGACAGATAGTAACAATATTGATAACAATCCAACATAATTTTGCAAGCAACGGTTATATTTGTTCATCGGCATCGACCTCTCGTTTTCAATTTAGCGTACTTGCATCTTTCTTTGGCTCTTTTTAGGTTTAATCCATCAACGGGGATTATTTATTGGACCGATTGCTTCTTGCATGTAGCTCGGCCCAACCATCTTTTTAACGACTCCTGCATAAAATTAATTGTGTCCCAACTTTCTTTCATTGTCAAGTCAATCAGGTTAAAATTTATCGGCTTGACCAGACTGTTTCATTTTTCTCATCTATTCTTTTATACGTCGGTCATAAAAATCTTTTTCAAAAGTCATTATTACTGTCAAACCGTTATTCAGAATAATGTGAACCATAAGAGGGTTGCCCGTATCGTCATCTTTTCCGAGAAGACGAAAAGTTCCCTCTTTCTCTTCTGTTATGATAAAACCATTCTTTTTTAACCTATCGGCAGCCTCTTTGCCCATTTCTCCCTGAAAAACAAAAGACTGTCCCACAAGCTGCTGATCTTTCTCATATATGCAGCCTGCACCCACCATGGGGTCCATATTATTTACCCTGTACACTTCTACCTTTAAGTCTCCCTTCAACTCATCAATCTCATCGGGTGTCCCAAGAAGAGAATGTACTTTGGATTTACTCATGAGCACACTCACCCTGTCGAGGGTATCTATGTCTATTGCCATAGCCGTGCACACGACCATAAAGAGCACAACCATTCCAACTGTTATTTGAATTAATATCTTCACTGGAGACTCTCCTTATATTTCTTGATATTATTTAGATAGTATATCAATTAAGTTAACCATTGCTGCTGCCGGGTTGACACTGACACTCACTGAAGTGCCGGATTTTTCAGTAACCATTGTGCCGTCAGATTTTGTATATGACCTTGATGAGGAAGATGTTTCCCACTTTTTTTCAATTGGTTTTGTCTGCACGGCACCGGCGGCTGCACCGGCAACAATCCCGGCTTTAAAGACATCTTTTATCGTGCTCTCTGTGTCCGCAGGAGGAGAATTATAAGTAACAGGAGGTTGACCGGGAGGAGTTCCTTGAGCCCCTGGTAAACCCGGAGGAGGAACAGATACGCCTGTTGTCGGGCTATAAAGCGGAACAAGGTTTACTATTACCGCCGGAGGTACAAGGATATATGCTTCTCCTGTCTCTTCCTGTCTTGAGATGGAACTGAAACCACTGTTAACTCCCATTCTCGTGTCTTTGAAAAAGAGCCCCGAATTAACCCCTGACTGAACCGCTTTCATAAGTACCTTATTGGACTGATATTGTTTTCTAATCATCAAATCTTCCTGACGATAATTTTCTTTGACTATTGTCAGGATATGATCGCGTGTTCGCTCAAGAGAAACTGTGCCTGGTGTTTGTCCAAAAAGCCTTCCGTCTGCATAGATTTTTGCACCCACGGGATTAGACGATACAGGAATGTCCTGCCTGAGAATCGGGGTTTCACAGCCAAACCCAAGAAGGGCAATAAGGCATAATAGAACAAAATATTTCTTTTTTATCATCTCCATCCTCCATATAGGATTCAAAATACTTTATCTGATATCCGGCTATTAATTTACAGTAATTGTAATAAATATCAATAGATTTCAACTGACAAGCCCACGTTGAGTTTGAAACTGATACAAAAGTGGGGTTATTAAAAATGGCACGATATAGAAATAGACCTTAAGGAATGATCTCGATGTTCATTTTTATTTCATCCTTTGATACAGAGAATTTCTGGTGTTTAAGGACAGAACGTTTATTCTCTGGTCAAGTGTCTGTATTTAATGCGGTGGGGCTGGTCTGCGGCATGCCCGAGACGGGCCTTTCTGTCCGCTTCATACTCGGAATAATTTCCATCAAACCAGACCACTTTGCTGTCGCCCTCGAAAGCGAGCATGTGTGTAGCGATACGGTCGAGGAACCATCGGTCGTGGCTGATAACTATGACGCAGCCGGCAAAACTCTCCAATGCTTCTTCCAGTGCACGCAGGGTGTTTATATCCAGGTCGTTTGTAGGCTCGTCAAGGAGAAGGACATTAGCCTCTTCCTTCAGCATGCGGGCCAGATGGACGCGGTTTCTTTCCCCTCCGGAGATCATTGTAACCTTTTTCTGCTGATCAGAACCGGAAAAATTGAAGCGGGCAACATAGGCGCGCGAATTTACCTGACGCTTGCCGAGCTGAATAACATCATCCCCGCCGGAAATAACCTCCCAGATGCTCTTACCAGGATCGAGGATATCGCGGCTCTGATCAACGTATGCCAGCTTTACGGTTTCTCCGATTTTGAAAGCGCCGGAATCAGGCTTTTCCTGACCGGTGATCATGCGGAAGAGGGTGGTCTTCCCTGCTCCGTTCGGTCCGATAACTCCTATGATCCCCCCCGGAGGGAGGTTAAAAGTCATTCCTTCTGTAAGGATGTTGTCGCCGTATGCCTTGCGCACGTTATCGGCCTCAATG
>JAPLKC010000094.1:0-16562 GCA_026388255.1 Pseudomonadota bacterium
TTCCTGAGAAGGAGGCTGATAACCCATCATAGATGTATCTCCTTGTAGTTGAGATGAGTTATTGTATCATATGAAGGCATAAAATGCCAGTTTATTGTATACTATTGTGGACATTGTAGTAAAATAGTTGGACTACACTCGCAAAGGTTAAGAGGATTTGGGCAACAGGCCGTTGAAAATTGAATTCAGACGGTGAATTTACCCCCCCTCAGTCCACTTCTGTTTTCAGTAGACTTCTTCATGAGTTCCAATGTCGATGGGTATAATTTGATTATCCTCAATAATAAAGAAGATTGAGATTCTGTATGATATGTTGATAGATACCGAATGCAGGTCAGATAATCTTCCCTGAAGTTTGTGCACCTTCAACGATGGATGCAAAGGGTTGATTTCCAACAATTTAAGTGTTTTTTCATACTGACTGAGAAGTTCCGGATGTTTCTTGAGAAATTTCTTCGCCCTTTTGTTATAACTATCTGTGTATAGGATTTCAGCCACGAGTTATTCTCTTGATATGTTTCTCAACAGTTTCTTATTTAAACTTGCCTTTTGCAAGATCATCCCTTGCTTCACGCAGAGCCGCCTCCAACTCGCATTCTCTTAAATAGTTATATTGTTCGATGGGTAAAACCACAAAGCGATTCTTGCCTCTCACAGATATAATTGCTTCCTCGCCGGAGCCTGTGGCTTTGTCTAATGCCATAACACCCTTTGTCTTAAGCTCATTGGCAGTAATAACTGTTCCCATTGCAACCTCCTGTTACTGTTAAATAATAATTAGACTACAATATCGTATTCGTACTATTAATGATACTCTTAATAGTGCTTATTGTAAAGATATATAATGCAAGATAATGCAAGCTGGGAGAACTCCTTACTTGTTGTAATTATAATATTCCAGATTAGATCTTTATAAGGGTATATGCCCTTTTGCCAAGCCCCAACTTTTCGGCATGGTCAAGCTGGATATTCCAGTCTATTGTCGGATATATAGCCCTCCATTTATCTTCGCCTTTTTTAAGCTGTTTTTTGATTGCAGTATTCGGAATTGAATTTTCGTTGTTGACAAGGTCACATGATGCAGTATCAATGGATACCGGATCAATGGATGCAAGGATGCCGATATCCCGTACTATCGGGGCATCATTATTAGGGTAGCAGTCACATGCAGGACTTATCTGCATAAGGAAATTCAGGAAAAAGGTTGTTTTTTCTTTTCCTATCAATGCGCCCCATGCATGCTCTACCATCTTTTTTTGAAAAATATCAGGAGATTCGTTCCATTGCACCATAATTGCATTGTATGGGCAAATAATTAAACATTCACCGCACCCGATACATTTGCCTTCATCAATTGATGCTTTTTTAGATGTTACAGAAATGGCGCCTGTCGGGCAGTATTCAAGGCAAAGTTTGCAACCTTTACAAGTTTTAGTGTTAATTGTTGGAGCTACCGAGCTGTGCTGAATCAGTTTCCCTTCTTTTGTAGCACAACCCATACCTAAGTTCTTAAGCGTGCCTCCAAAGCCGGAAAGTTCATGTGCCTTGAAATGTGTTACTGCAACCATACAGTCTGCTTCTACAATTTCTTTAGCAATGCTGACTTCTTTGAGAATTTCACCGTTAATCGCAATTTTAATTCCGCTTTTTCCGCGCAGGCCGTCTGCAATTATAATAGGACAGCCAACGCATGAATAGTCAAAACCATTTTCTATCGCAGTCGCAATGTGCATGACAGCGTCACTCCTGGAGCCTGTATAAAGCGTATTCGTATCGGTAAGAAAAGGTTTTGCTCCTGTCCGTTTTACCCTTTCAACAATGGTTCTAAGAAAGACAGGCCTTAAATACGCCGTATTGCCCTTTTCGCCGAAATGTACTTTAATTGCTACATTATCATTTTTTTTAACAGTATTATCAATCTTCAATCTGTTAAGTAAATCCTCAATTTTGTTTAGAAGATTTCTTTTTGGATTTGTTCTTAAATCTGTAAAATATACCTTTGACACGATGTCTCCTTTTTTATTTAACTTATTTTTATTTAACTTATTGAGAAAATTATGTTAGAAATAATCGGTTTTGTCAACTAAAAGGAGGTTCACTGGATGTTAAATTTTTCTGAGAAACACAGCATGATAAGGATGATCGCAGAAAAAATAGCCAAAGAAAAAATTGCCCCGAGGGCAAAAGAAATAGATGCAACTGGTGCGTTCCCATGGGACCTTGTGGATATATACAAAAAACACGGTTTTCTATATCTTATGCTGCCCGAGCGTTTTGGAGGGCTTGACGGCGATATTACATCTCTCTGTGTTGTTATCGAGGAGCTTGCCAAGGTTTCGGGTGCTCCGTCATTAATACCACTTGCGCATAATGTCGGCTTGATGCCTATAATGGTGGCGGCAAACGACGAACAAAAAGAATATATATATAGTAAAATAGCAGACCCGGATAAGCTTCATCTTGTTGCCTTTGCCTTGACCGAGCCGGAAGGAGGGTCTGATGCATCGCATATGAGAACGACTGCGAAGAAAGATGGCGACTACTTCTATCTGAACGGGAAAAAGTCAATGATAACAAATGGTGCTCATGCGCAGTTTTATACCGTTCTTGCAGCAACGAACCCGGGTTTGAGGACAAAAGGGATATCAGCGTTTTATATTGAGAAGGATTACCCGGGTGTTATTATTGGAAAGAGTGAAGATAAAATGGGTATGAGAGGCTCAGACATGACGGAGTTAGTATTTGATAATGTCAGGCTTACGAAGGATAATTTGCTTGGGAAGGAAGGTGATGGCTGGGACATTGCAATGTCAACGTTGAACCTTTCAAGACCTGCTGTTGGAGCTCAAGCTGTAGGAATTGCGCAAGGGGCATTGGATTTTTCGGTAGAATATGCCTGGAAGAGGATTCAGTTCGGACAAAAGCTTGCAGATTTTGAAGGTATACAGTTTATGGTAGCAGATATGGCAACCCAGGTGGAAGCGTCTCGCGCCCTTGTGTATAACGCTGCCCATTTACTTGATATGAAGGTCTACGAAAGAGATAAGATGAGCGCAATAGGCGTGGATAAACTATCGGCCATGGCGAAGGTTTTTTCTGCTGATGCTGCCATGAAAGTAACAACTGATGCAGTACAAATCCTTGGAGGATACGGCTATACAAAAGAGTATCCTGTGGAGAGGATGATGAGGGATGCCAAAGCCACACAGATCTACGAAGGAACAAACCAGATACAGAGAATAGTTATTGCAAGGGATATATTCAGGAAGTTCATGCCTTAAAAACAGTTCACGGTTCACAGAAAAAATAATGAAACTTTTTTTATGAGATCTTTTTGGATGTAGATAACAAGCTAAAAGCTAAACATTTTAATACATTTTTTCTCGATATTCTTCAGGAATCTCAGGTCTTTCCAAATCCGTAGACGAATCATGTTGAATTTCCATTTTCTCGATAAATTCGAAAACAGGAATTGCCGGGAGTGTCATAAGTTGTACTGTGCCTCTCGATCCTAATTCGATTGATAACCTTGCAACCGTTTCATTATTGGGTGCTTCGAGGATGTTTACAAAATCAAACTCACCTAAAAGAGCGTATTGGGTGAGGACTTTTACACCCATTTTTTCAATTTCTTTATCGACTTCTTTGATGCGATCCGGTTGTCTCTTAATTGTTGCCCTGCCTTCATCGGTAAGTTTACTAAACATAATATATATAGGCATAATAAGGTTACCCCCAATTTTTTGTTTAGAGTATAACCCCCCATACCTTGTTGTCAATAGATTTTTTATTATTCACTGCTCCTGATGATCCCTCCGCAGACAATTGCATCATCTTTGTATATAACCACAGACTGCCCTGGTGCTATTGAATATAGGGGATTTTTAAAATCTATATATAAAAGATCATCCGATATTGTAAATGTACAGGCCTCTTCTTTTTGCCTGTATCGTACTTTTGCGGAGAGACTACCGGGGGCAAGACCGGGCGGCGCATTCATATTAAAAAAATTTGTACTATGGGCTACAAGTTTTTTTCTTTTGAGATATTCTTTTGGTCCGACAATCAGGGTATTTTTGTCCGGGATGATCTCGATAACGTATAAAGGTTCTTTATATGGAATATTCAGACCTCTTCTCTGGCCGATTGTGTACAGGTGAATGCCATTATGCATCCCCATGAATGTACCTTCAGCATGGTAAACCGGTCCTTCTTTTAATTCCATGTAATTTGATAGGAAATCTCTATAATTCCCTTCAGGAATAAAACAGATATCCTGGCTTTCCTTGACATTTTGCAGATTCCAGCCCAACTTACCTGCATTAACTCTTAAGTTGTCTTTTGTATAAGTTCCAAGGGGGAAAAGGATGTGTTTCAACAGTCCTTCTTTAATCGGGTATAAAAAATAGGATTGATCTTTTGCCTTATCTGTTCCTTTTCTTATTGTATAACCGCCCGATGTTTGATCTATAATTGCATAATGGCCGGTGGCGATTTTATCTGCCCCAATGGACAATGCTTTATCGAGAAAAGATTGAAACTTGATGTATTTATTGCAGAGGATACAGGGATTAGGGGTTCTACCATGCTTATATTCATTTAAGAAATTATTTATTACATGCTCCTCAAACTCTTTCCTCATATTAATTATATAGTGTGGTATAGAAAGGTCGTTCGCCATCTTCTTGGCCCTGTGAATAGTTTCTATTGAACAGCACGCCTTCGGGTTTTTAGTGCTCTTAATTGCTTCAGGTAGAAGTTGAAAGGTAATTCCTACTACTTTATAACCCTTCTGTTTGAGAAGATACGCAGTAAATGAGCTGTCTATGCCTCCGCTCATAGCAATGAATACGGTTTCCATCGCACATAGAATAACATATGGCATGACTGTTTGCAGTAATAAGTAAATAAATCGGTATCTCAGGAATCTCATTGAAAGTTTATATTGATTATAGTATTATCAAACTGGGAGGAATATATAGATGAGTAAAAAATTAAAGTTATCGATAAGCGTTTTTTTCGTCTTCATTTTTGTTCTCGGTTTTCTTATTGGCGCACAAGGAAAAAAGACATATGCAACAGGTGCTGACAGTAAGGAAATGTATGAATATTTGAAGACATTCTCAGATGTTATCGACTTGGTAAAGAAAAACTATGTTGATGATGTGAAGGATAAAGAAGTTGTCTATGCCGCAATAAAAGGGATTCTCGAATCTCTTGACCCTCATTCTTCCTTTTTAACGCCCGATATGTATAAAGATATGCAGAGCGAGACGAAAGGTGAATTTGGGGGCATCGGCATTGAAATTACAATAAAAGATGGATTCCCGACCGTTATCGCACCAATAGAAGATACGCCCGCATACAAGGCCGGTATAAAAACAGGGGACCATATTCTCAAGATAGACGGCAAGCTGGCAAGAAATATGGGTCTTATGGATGTTGTTAAGTTGATAAGAGGCTCCAAGGGCAAGCCTGTTACACTCACTATTATGAGAGACGGTTTTGCTTCACCCAGGGATTTTAATGTTGTGCGGGATGTTATAGTAGTTAAAAGTGTGAAATACAGAATGTTGGAAGACAATTATGGATATGTCCGTATTGCCCAGTTTCAGGAAAAAACAACAAAAGACCTCGACAATGCCATAAAAGAACTGGAAAAAGCCAATAAAGACAAACCGCTCAAGGGCATTGTACTTGACCTGAGAAATAATCCCGGTGGACTCCTGGAGCAAGCCGTTGAGGTCTCTGATAAGTTTCTTGCCGATGGCCTTATCGTCTATATAGAGGGCAAAAAAAAGGATGATAGTAAAGTAAAATTTTATGCAAACAAGAAGAACGATTATATGGGTCCGCTCGTAGTATTGGTGAATGATGGAAGTGCAAGCGCGGCTGAGATAGTTTCGGGTGCTTTGCAAGATTACAAAAGGGCTATTTTAGTGGGAACAAAGACTTTTGGAAAAGGTTCTGTACAGACGATTTTTCCGCTTGGCGATGGCTCGGCTGTGAGACTGACGACAGCAAAATATTTTACTCCAAAAGGCAGGTCTATACAGGCAGAAGGCATAACGCCCGATATAATTGTTGATAATAATGTAACAAAAGGAAAAGAAAAGGTTGTTCCAATTAAGGAGAAAGACCTGGAAAGACATATTGAATCGGATAAAAATGCAACAAAACCCGGAGAGAACGAAGATAGCAGTAAAAAAATAACCAGTGAAGACGATTTTCAATTATCTATGGGACTCCAGATATTAAAAGGCTGGGAAGCACTGAGGGGGAAGTAAAGAAGAAAACAATAAGGAAGCGAAGAGGATGAGAGAAGCTAAAGGATTCCGGTTTCTCTCATCCTCTTTTTGTATAAGCTGCTGTCTCAACCTCTACTTTTTTCTAAATAATGCTTTATTTTGTTATGTATTGTTCGATTGCTTCTGCAAGCCCGTTTGTATCGTGTTTTCCCGATTCTATGTGAACTTCAATATTGTTCTTTCGTAATGTTTCGGTGGTAATCGGTCCTATCGAGGCAATCAATGTGTTGTTAAGCGCCTTTCTGCCGTAAATT
Source organism: Pseudomonadota bacterium (assembly GCA_026388255.1). NCBI lineage: Bacteria > Pseudomonadati > Pseudomonadota > Pseudomonadota bacterium. The sequence goes on from JAPLKC010000094.1 coordinate 6,563, forward strand.
TTCAAAAAGTTGCTTACCGTTGATGAACTTGTAAATGTGATGATGTCAGGTTTTTCTGTCAACAGGGCAGGCGTTTCAGGCAAAGAGGCCTTGTAAAGAGGAACAACGTCGCATTTACCGCCCTGATTCTTTATGTAATCTACAATAACATCACGGGCATCCTTTGCCCTGGGAAGCAGGAATACATTATCCTTTATATCCAAATCTTTCAGCACATGAACAATCCCTTCGGAAGTGAATTGTTCAGGGACAAGATCCGGAACGATACCAACGGATTTTAAAAAAGAGGCAGTAGCCTCTCCTATGGGCAAAACTTTTATACCGTACAAATCTCTTGCATCCATCCCTATCTTAAAAAGATTATCAAAGAAAATTGATGCACCGTTTACACTCGTAAATATGATGCAGTAGTAACTCCTGATCCTTTTAAATGATTTCAGGAGGGCTTTGTTCGGATCAATAGGCTCTATCTCGATTGTGGGTATGTAAATTACGCGGGCGCCCTTTTCCATAAGCACGCTGCCGAATTTTGTCGATTGACGGGGAGGCCTTGTGACGGCGATCTTTTTTCCGAAAAGCGGTTTTTTTTCAAACCATTTCAAACGTTCTCTTAATCCGGCTACATTGCCTACAACAATAACTCCCGGAGGTTTTATGCCCTCTGCCTTCGCTAATACATCAATTTCCTTTAAATTCCCCGAAACAACTTTTTGCTCCGGCAGAGTACCCCACTGGATTACACATGCAGGTGTGCATGGGTCCTTGCCTGCTTTGATTAAATTTCTCTTAATATCCTTCAGATTTTTTATACCCATTAAAAACACAAGCGTGTCGCAGCCGTGGGCAAGGGCATCCCATCTGATTGTTGATTCTGTCTTTGATGCGTCCTCATGGCCTGTGATAAATGCCACCGAAGAGGCATATTCTCTGTGGGTCAGAGGGATGCCTGCGTAAGCCGGTGCCGATATGGCAGACGTTACCCCGGGGACAATCTCGAAGTCTACCCTGTGTTCTGCCAGAAATTCTGCCTCTTCACCTCCTCTGCCGAACATAAAAGGGTCGCCGCCTTTAAGTCTGACAACAAGGCCTTTTTCCTTTGCTTTTTTGACTAATAGTGCATTGATATCGGCTTGTGGCATTTCATGACAGGAGGCCTGCTTACCGACATAAATAAGCTCTGCATCATTTCCGGCAAAACCGAGCAGATCTTTGTTAATAAGATAGTCATAAATGATAGTATCTGCCCCTTTGATCAATTTAAGCCCTCTCAGGGTAATGAGCTTCGGATCGCCAGGACCTGCACCTACAAGGTATACTTTACCCATATATTATCCTTAGTTTAATCTTAGCGGTTCAATCCCCGCAGCTTGCTGCGAAAACTTTTTTAATTTTTGCCCTTGTTGCCCCTCCGCTTGCGAAGGGGCAGTTTATTACATCAGACAGGAAGCCATAGCCGTGAGCTTCTTGGAATTATACATTATAATATATACAGGTTCAAACAGTTAATATGTCATCCCAACCTTCTTGCGTATGAACACCGAATTGTTAACCGCCGTTTTCCTGTTGACAATATAATAATAATGATATACATATGTATATATGAAAGGGTTAACAGCCACTCAGAAAAAGGTCCTTGAATTTTTAAAGGCATACTCGGGAAATCATGGGTATCCTCCAACCGTACGGGAGATAGGAGCTTACTTCGGATTTCTCTGGCCTGCTGCAAGGAGACACCTTCAGTCTCTTGCAAAAAAAGGCGTTCTCCGTATAACCCCTTCAAAGTCAAGGGGGATAGAGATTGTAGGTGCTGCGACGGCAGGTACATGCATAGTTCCTGTGCTGGGGAAGGTAAGGGCAGGGGAACCAACACTGGCAATCGAAGAAATTGCCGGGCATATTACTGTTGACAGAGCGCTTTTCCCGGTTGAGGATATTTTTTCTTTAAAAATAATCGGGGACAGCATGAAAGAGGCAGGGATATTCCACGGAGATTTTGTGATAGTGAAACCTCAACATATCATCGGGCATGGAGAGATAGGCGTGGTCATCATCGGCGATGAAGCAACAATTAAGAGAGTTCTTTTTGAGAATGAAAGGGTCATCCTGAAACCGGAAAATAACAATATGGAATCCGTAATATACAACCCAGAAGAAGTAACCATTGCCGGAAAGGTGATAGGTCTTGTCAGAAACAGGATATAGTGGTGTACATAGGAAAGACGTTGACCGTCCTTGCAGTCTTCGACCCTTCATATTGTCTGAAACCTCTCAGGTTCAAGTGGTCGGGGAGGTTTATAAAGGTTGAAGAAATTACCTATACATGGAAATCAAAAGAGGGGAAGAAAGTTATTCATCATTTTTCTTTGACCGATGGTAATGCATTGTATGAGCTGAGTTTTGACAACGAGTCTCTGCTCTGGAGACTTGAAAACCTTGAAGCATGAACCCGAAAATAATTCTATGCATAGACATGGATGCCTATTTTGCATCTGTTGAACAGAAAGCAAATCCCTGTCTCAAGGAAAAGCCCATAGCTGTTATCGGTTCAGGGGCGAGGACGATAATTACCACCTCATCGTATGAGGCGAGGGGATATGGCGTAAAAACAGGCATGAATGTTTATGAAGCAAGGAAACTCTGTCCACATATTATTTTTGTGGTAGGGAATAACCGGAAATATATTGATACCTGCAGGGAGCTTGAAAAGATATACTACAAGGTTACCCCTGACGTCGAGATATACTCGATTGACGAGGCCTTTCTTAATGTAACCGGTACATGCCACCTGTTCGGGAGCCCGGAGGAAATGGGGGTCTCTATTAAGCGACTTGTTAAAAACCGTTTCGGTATCAACTGTACCGTTGGGATAGGACCTAACATTCTTATGGCGAAACTTGCAAGTGATCTTGCAAAACCCAACGGGTTGTGGGAGATAAAACCGGAAGAAGTAACACCCTTACTTGAAAATATGCCGGTAAAGAAGTTGTGGGGAATAGGCATGCATACAGAGAAAAAGCTTGAAGCCATGGGTATCAAAACGTGCGGAGAACTTGGCAGAACACCCGTTAGTATCCTGAGGAGCCGATTTGGCATTATAGGCGAAACCCTGAAAGAAATAGGTATGGGTGTATGCGCAAGAGCCCTTATCACAACAGAAGAAGAGCCTAAATCCATAGGGCACGGCATGACCCTCCCAAAGGATATATGCGACAGGGAAGAGATGGAATCCTATATCCTTCAACTGAGCGAAATGGTGGGAAGGAGGGCAAGAGGATACGGATATATGGGAAAAACGTTGTCCCTTACCTTAAGGTACACTGATTTTGAAACCTTTACAAAACAGACTACATTGCCTTTTTATACTGATGATACCCACAAGATATACCGCCATGTCCTGTCTGTCCTGCACAAGATAAGGCTTAAGGACAGGGTGAGACTCATCGGTGTACGTATCTCCAATATCATAAAAAATCCCCGACAAATGTCTTTATTTGAAGATACTGAAAGGAGAAAATCTCTTCTTAAAGCAATGGACGAGGTCAACAACAGATATGGCGATTTCAAACTGACGTGGGCGGCATATATGAGACAGATAGAGTGCCCGCGTGTCATATCCCCTGCATGGAGACCATCGGGATTGAGGAATGTTGATATAAAGTAGTAATTTTTGTATTATCTATATTACAATTATTTTAGACTTGCTGTAAAATTACGGATAGCAATAATGAGGTGGTTATGTCGGAATTAGTTAGATTCGGGGTATCATTGGAAAAGACTTTACTTGAGAAGTTTGATACGTTTATAAAGGAGAGAAACTATACCAACCGTTCGGAGGCGCTCCGGGATTTAATCCGGCAGGAACTGATAAAAAAGGAATGGCTGCAAGGTGAGGATGTGGCAGGTACAATCACACTCATATATGACCACCACAAGCGAGACTTGCTGAACAAGATTACCGATATTCAACATGATTATCAAAAGCTGATAATCTCAACTCAACATATTCATCTTGACCATGACAATTGCCTTGAAATCATTGCAGCAAGGGGAAACCCGGCGGATTTGCAAAAACTTGCCGATAACATAAGGTCAATAAAGGGCGTCAAGCACGGGACATTGAGTATGTCGAGTGTGGGTAAGAATATCGATTAAATATTTTAGTTTTTCTCATTTCAAATGGTTAGTCCTGTTTTACTGAAATCCAGCTATACCGTTGTCTGTTAGATAATATCGTCAAAGCTCCCAAAGATTCTGTTTTCGGATTTATATGATTTGGCCACATAATCCGGTTATTTCGTCTTGACACTGTGCGATGTGCAGTGTTACAATAATTAAATTAGTAGCACAAATAGTTGCTTTAGCAAAAATGTATTATGAATGCGTTTAAAACTGCGACAAGGGGCTTGTGATGGCATGGCTGAGTTACATGGTAGATTACGGCATCGTAGGACTGCTTCTCCTCCTGTCCGTTATTTCACTGGCAATCTTTGTGGAGCGGTGGTTTTTCCTCAGGAGATTTGATCCAGGTGGTTATGAAGGGAGCAGGCGCACTCTGGAGATAGAAATTACACGAAAGCTGGGAGTAATCGCTTCCATCGGGAGCAATGCACCCTACATTGGTCTTCTCGGGACCGTGCTCGGCATTATGTTGACTTTTAACACGATAGGCGTCGAAGGGTATATGAATGCCACTCGTATTATGGTGGGACTCGCTCTGGCGCTCAAGGCGACCGCCATAGGTCTGGTGGTTGCCATACCATCCATCGTCTTTTACAACAGCCTTTTGCGGCGGGTCAAAGTGATTCTTTTGGAGTGGGATAAATGTCATGAATGAGAAAGAATTTGATTATATCAACATGATCCCCTTCATTGATGTGATGCTTGTGCTTCTCACTATAGCGCTGACCACCGGCACCTTTGCGGCAACGGGCATTATACCTGTAGAACTGCCAAGAGTAGCAGGAAAACATGAAGCGGCTACGGTTACGCAACTTGTGGTGATCGATAAGCACGGCGCTGTCTTTTATCAGGGCAAGTCCATTACCCTCCCGGCTTTCAAGGCTTGTATTGCCGTCATGCCGAGGCAGACACCCTTTCTTATCAGGGCCGACAAGGATATTCCCCTCCAGGGTTTTGTTGAAGTCCTTGATCTCATCAAGACAGGAGGCTTCAAAAGGGTGAGTCTCCAGACCGAATGGATGGGTCAATGAGAGAAAAATACTTGGGAACAGCCATCTCCATCCTGGTGCACACATGTGTCATACTGCCCCTGATGGCTGCTTCTTTTACCGTGCAGAACAGACCGGTCAGGTTGTTAGAGATAGATTTCTCGCTCATGAAGTATCCTTCGCATTCAGAGGGGTATGTACCGAAAGTTGAAAAGGGTACAATTGAGAAGAAACCACGGATTCTTAAAGCAAAGAAGGCACAGAACAAACTAGTAGAGCCGGATCAGCCCGTTAAGCAGATCCCGGCAAATATCCCGGTAAAAGAACAGGTCGAGCCATCTCCTGTACCGACCATTGTCACTGCGTCGGATAGTCAAGGCGAGATGGTCATTCATGGGACGCCGGCGACCTACGCGGGCTCTTCCGGGTCGGGGATATCCCTTTATTCACAAGGCGGTTCTGCCGGTGGCACAGAAGGCGCGGAAGGAGGCGGTTGGGGTACAGGTAAGAGTGGCGGGATCATGCTGGAAGAAGGTAAGGACTACAATTACATCCGTGATGCAGTCATGAAGAATATTGAATACCCGGAATGGGCGAGGAGGATGGGTTTCGAGGGGAAAGTGCTCCTCTCCTTCATAGTGCTGGAAAATGGGACCACAAGCCAGATCAGGGTAGTGAAAAGCTCGGGCTGCCGGTTTCTCGACGACAGTGCAAAAGAGGGGGTTGCAAGAACGGTGATTTCCAAAAAATTGCCTTACAGGGTTGTTGTTCGTCTCCCCATAACCTACAAGCTCCGGGTCTCATAAAGATGAAAGGACATGAATGTGGCCCATTCCACAGAAGCGGCAGCCGGGAGGTGACTGGAACATATCGGCGATGCAGTTCTACGAGAAAGAAATAAATATAAGAGGGACAAGGCCGACCTTGGCTGGAAACACCCTGCCCCCCGGTTAAAGAAAGCGATGTTTAGTGCACCGCCTTCCCTTTATCTATTATAGCAAAGAAGGTGGTGAAAGAAAAGGAGGAAAGTTTAATGAAAAACGCACAAAGAATCACAATAAATCTTCTTCTTTGCACCTTTGTCATGTTTATATCGTTATCCTCGGCGGAAGAGCCAAAGCAAGGAGGAGGGGAGAAAGAGAAAAAGGAAGCAAAAACAATATTGGAAGAAATTACCGTTATAGGCGCTCCGTACATTAATCCCGTTACTCCTATTGAGACCCGTTATGGTACCCAGTATAACGTCGTAACAGAAGAACAGATCAAACAACAGAATGCTTATGACTTCCAGTCCACACTGCGGGACGTGCCGGGGGTTATGTTTCAGAGCAAAAATCTTATGGGAAGTCAAACCAGCCATAGCCTTTACATTCGAGGCCGCGGCGCGAGCCACCCCAGCTCCGATATCAATATTCAGTTTGACGGAGTTCCGCGCTATGGAGCATTGTTCGGACAGGTATTGGGTGACGGTATTGCCGTATCAACAATAGGGGGAATGGAGGTTTACAAAAGCCCGCAGCCGTCTCAGTTCGGCAGTGGTTATGCGTCAATTAATATCCTGCCCAAATATCTGACGAAAGAGGGTCAGGAGGTCGTCCTTAATTCCAGTGCAGGCAGTTATTCCACATTTAATGAAAGCCTTTCCGCTGGTATCAAAAAAGGGCCTTTTGATATCTATGCATCTCAGAGCTGGGCTGAAACAGGCGGCGATCGCAACAATTCCCGCGCCAGGCAACAAAACTACTACGTCAATAGTGGTTATCAAATCAATAAACAATGGAACATCAGGTTATTGATCAACTATGTAAAGGGTGAAACCGAGGCCCCCATGCCGCGCACCATACCCAATGCAGCTAACGGAGTGAACTGGCCCGGAGCAGAACGCTATGATACCGAAACCTCATTCACCACATTGACACTTAACCACCAATACGACCAGTTCAGCGGTTATCTTAAAGGCTATTGGAATGATACCAATTTTGACCTGTTGCAGGAATTGACGAACGGTAAACGCTATGCTAACGGCTCCGGCGGAGTTAGGTCTTTGCAGGAGGTCAGGCTTTATGGAATAAGGGGTAAAGAAAAACTTAATCTTTGGCCGGGTGGAGAAATTCTGGTCGGGGTAGACTTGGATATGACCAGTCTGAAGAACACACAACAAACATACAGTGGGCTGGCGCATGCAGGAATTATAAATGGTCTGTCAAGAAGAGTCTGGGATTTTCCCGATACAACGCTCTTTTCTCCTTATACGGCCGTGAGTCAGATATTCGGTCACCCTGAAAGCTTTCATATTACTCCATCGGCAGGTTTCCGTTATTATAATCACAACGAGTTTGAAGATAAGTCGGCAGCACAGGGAGGTTTGGTGATGGGCTACGGAAACACCGACCTCAACATCAATTACTCCCGGGGCGTCAACTATCCTTCCCCGATAGTCCTGATGAACATGGTGCTTACCAATGCTCCAGTTAGTAATCCCAGGAAGATAAAGCCGGAAGTAGTGGACCACTACGAAGCAGGTTTAACCCAAAAATGGCCGAAAATAGCTTCTTTAGGGGCAACTGTTTTCTGTGACAAGGGAAAAGATCGATTCCAGGCATATATGTTCGGCGCTGTTCCACTCCGATTTAACGACCCTATCGGCCAATACGAGATTCGCGGACTGGAACTCACAGGCACAGTAAACCCTATGAAAAACCTTGAGTTGTTTGCCGGTGCCACATGGCTGCAAGCCCAAGCCACTGGTCAGGACAGAATTGAACGTGATCATCTGCCCTATACCCCAGGTTTTCAGTTTCAGTCCGGAGTCAACTGGACATTTCTTGAGAATTACCGGCTTTTCATGGATATGCAGCACCTAAGGGACCTGTATCAAAGCACGGCCTCTCGCAGTAGCACTCTTAACATTACTGACCCTACTGCTATCAACAAACTGGACGACATCACACTGTTTAACGCCCGGGTGAGCTATCGCTTCGATTACAGGTCGTTGCGACTGAGCGAGTCAGAGGTTTTTTTAGCAGTAAACAACATTTTCAATCAGTATTATGAATATGCCAAGGGCTATCCCATGCCTGGAACAACGTTTTCTGCCGGATTCAGTATGAAATTTAACTAAACTTACTTATTGCAAAACGGATGGAATTGAAGAGGATAGGTAAATGCGGATAAAAAAGAAGTTTCTTCTCGTTATTGTGGCAATGGTGCTGGTGTGCTTTTTTACCGGCTGTTCGAATAAGTCAAAAGAAGGAAGTGAGCACACTTTCCGTAGTATTGTGACATCGGATACTATCCTGTCCGGAATGATTGCTTCGCTTCTGCCTCGGGATTGTTATTCTGTCGAAGCTATACTACCTCCAGGGCAATGTCCGGGTCATTACGATGTAAAACTGACGGATATCGAAAAAATTAAAAAAGCTGCTCTGAATGTTTCATTCAGGGGCATGCTGTTCATGGATAAAGCCGGTGTGAATGGTGGAGCACAACTTCCTGTGGACGCCGGAAGCCACAACTGGATGGCGCCGGATTCATATATATACGGCTTGGGCCTGCTTGCCGATGGACTTTCAAAACGTTTCCCCGAAGACAAGGCTGAAATAATGCGCCGGAAAGAACAAACAATCCGCGAGGTAAGGGAAGAGGCAAATTCACTCCTTCAGAGGGTCAGGCAGGCAGGAATCTTCGGAAAACCTATTATTGCTTCATCCATGCAGAAAGAGCCGCTCGAGTGGATGGGCTTCCGCATTGTGGGAGAATATGGTAGACCGGAGGCGATGTCTACAAGGGAATTTGTGCGTCTTTCAAAAATCGGAAAGGATCAACATGCAATCATCGTTGTGGACAATTTACAATCCGGGCCTGACGTTGGAAAGGGAATCGCTGAAATACTGGGATTGCCGCATGTTGTCCTGACAAATTTTCCATCGGAAAAGGGGTATCTTACTACACTTGGAGACAATGTAAACACTGTGCTTAAAGCAGCGATGCGAAAATGAAACCCAATTGCTTAAGGTGATGAATTAATTTATGAGTAAATACATTATAGAACTTAACAATATAACTGTCCGAAAGACAAAGAGATTACTTTTGGACGGAATAAGTCTTAGCGTGTTGCCCAACGAGTTTGTCGGGATTATCGGCCCCAACGGCGCCGGGAAGACCACGCTTCTCAATGTCATAGCCGGATTTGAAAAGTTCGAGGGTGCGCTCAATCTTTTTGGACATAGTGAGACGTGGACGCGATCCCGTGAGACGAGACTTAGCATCGGTTATGTTCCGCAATTATTCCAAGTTGATCCTGCATTTCCTATTCTGGCGTCGGAAGCCGTGATGACAGGCGCAATCGGCCGGCTCGGACTGTTCTGCTCGCCGGGCAAAAAAGAGAGAGAGGAGACGATGCAACTTATGGAAGTGATGCGTATAGCCCATCTTGCTGAAAGGCCGCTGGGTCATCTTTCCGGCGGCGAACGACAGAAGGTGTCGCTGGCGCGCGCCATCCTTCAGCAACCGGACATCCTTCTCATGGATGAACCGACCGCAAATCTGGACATTGCTGTCCAGAAGGAAGTCTTGAACCTAATCAATGAAATTCACCAAAGGGAAAATTTGACGTTTCTTTTTGTCACGCATGATTTTACCATGCTACCGGCCGCAATGCAGCGTGCGGTACTGCTGGATCACGGCAGAATAGTTTTTGACGGGGACATCAACACCGCAATGTCGAGTGAGATGCTGAGCAGGTTATTTCAGTATCCGCTGGAGACTTTTGAACGTAACGGCAGGAGATTTGTTTCCTATGACTGAGCATTTGATCGATGTTCTTGCTTATC
>JAPLKC010000094.1:16596-50281 GCA_026388255.1 Pseudomonadota bacterium
GCGCGCTGTCATTGCCTGTGTGCTGTGCGGTGCAAGCTGTTCGCTGCTGTCCGTATTCGTCGTGCTGATGAAAATGCCGTTGATCGGTATTTCAATGTCACATGCTGCTTTTGCAGGTGCTGTATTGGGTATGCTGCTTGACGTCAATCCGTTTTTGAGCGGGTTTACAATGTGTCTGCTCATGGCAGGAGTGCTTGGCCCGATTTCGGATCGCACGGACATGTCCCCCGAGAATGTACTCGGCATCATGTTTTCTTTTCTAATGGGACTTGCGTTTCTCGGCATGGGAATCCTCACGAGGACAAAGGCTAATGCCCTCAACCTGATGTGGGGAAGCCTGTTGTCGCTTTCCGGCTCGGATGTTGCGGTACTTACACTTGTCACGGCCCTCCTTGTGCTCTTCGTATTATTATTTTTTAAGGAGATTCGTTCCGTGTTATTTAACAGACGACTTGCTGGAGCGAGCGGTGTGCCGGAACGGTTGATTTATTATGCGCTTCTGTTTCTCACCGGGGCTGTGGTGTCGGCTAACCTTGCGACGGTGGGTGGCCTGCTTATCTTCGCGTTGCTCGTGCAACCAGGAGCCACAGCGCTCCAATTGACCTACAATTTGAAACACTTTTTTCTAATTTCAACGGCTTCGGGGATCGGCGCATGTGTTTCCGGTCTCATCGTATCTTATATTTTTGATCTTCCGTCCGGTGCGTCGGTGGTTCTCATGGCAACAACCATCTTTGCCGTTGCATACATTTTTTCACCAAAGCGCCGTTCCAAAATCCAAAAAAAGGAACATATATTATGAAAATGACATCACATGAAATCTATCAAGCACGAAAGCAGTTTTTTAATGATCATGCCGAAGGGTGGCTTGATATATGGTATAAAAACCATGCCACCGGGCGTTACGATAAGCATGACAAGGATTTTAAGCGCCTGTTTTCACTTTTGCCGCTAAAACAGGGAGACTGTGTATTGGACGTCGGATGCGGAACAGGTGTGCTGGTTCCTTTTATTCTTGAACATATCACATTGGCTGGAATTCTCTATGAATTGGACTTCGCCGAAAAGATGATAGAAGCCAATCGGAGCCTTCATAAGGAAGAGAATATTCGATTTATCCACGCGGACGCGGAGAATGCTACACTGGATGACGCCACATGCGATGTGGTTATCTGCTTCTCATGCTTCCCGCATTTTCACGACAAAGAAAAAGCAATGGTGGAACTTTCACACATCCTGAAACCGAGCGGAATTTTCGCCGTGTCTCATTTTGACTCGTCGGAAGGCATAAACAAACACCACGGGACATGCCATGCCGTTATGCACGACTATCTGCCCGATCAGGCGGCAATGCGTATCTTGCTGCAAACAGTAGGCTTAAGTATTGATCTGTTTATCGATGAGCCTGGTTTTTATTGTATCATTGCAAAAAAAATATTAATGCAAGAATTTTAAAAATTAACTGTTAAAAATTAACTTGACACAATATACGATAAGGAATAATATAGCAAAAAGCTTCTGCTTTAATACTTTAATGAAAGGAGTTCAGTAACATGGCAGTAGGTAAGGTTAAATGGTTTAACGATGCAAAAGGGTATGGGTTTCTTGAGCAGGATAATGGTGAAGATGTGTTTGTTCATTTTTCGGCAATTAAACAGGATGGTTTTAAAACTTTAAAAACAGGGGAAAAAGTAGAATTTGAAATTACAAAAGGCCCGAAGGGTCCGCAAGCAGCAAATGTTGTAAAAGCTGAATAAAAAAAGGTGGTTAATCCCCCTTTTTTTCAATATTTTTTATTTCATTCCAGAGTTTATCCATAGCAGAAAGTGATGAACTTTTAATGTCTGTATTTGTCTCGATGTAGTTAAAACGCCTGATAAATTTATTTGAAGTAAATCTCAATGCATCTTCGGGGTCTATATTATAAAACTTTGAGATATTTACAATTGTAAAAAGCAGATCGCCGATCTCCTCTCTGATTGCATCTGTGTCCCCGGAGTTCTCAGCTTTTTTTAATTCTTCTACTTCTTCAAGCATTTTTTCGTAGATATCGTCAATATTATCCCAATCAAACCCGACTTTTGCAACTCTCCGTGAAATTATGTATGCCCTTAATAGTGCCGGAATTATATCCGGGATGTTGGAAAGTAATGAGTAATCTTCTATTTCATCCTTTTTGATATCTTCCCATTTTATTTCAATCGGTTTATCTTGGGGTGAATTCAAAAAAACATGCGGATGTCTGTTGTACATCTTGTCATATACAAAATTAACTACATCGTCTATATTGAATAGATCATTTTCTTTACAAATCTGCGATATAAATACAATATGGAAAAGGAGGTCACCCAATTCCTCCTTCAAAGCTTTATGGTCATCATTGTCTATAGCGTAAATAACTTCATAGACTTCTTCCAGAAGGAATGTTTTAAAGGCCTTTGTTGTTTGCTTTCTATCCCAGGGACAGCCCTTTTCGCTTCTTAAAGTTTCCATGAGATGAACAAGTTTTGAAAATCCATCCATTATGTCTTCCAATTAAGTTTTTTTCTGGAATATGTGTCTATTGTTTTTAATATAATATTTACTGTTCTTTCCATAACCTCACTTTGCATTTCAATAATTCTTTTCCCATTGCCCCCCATTTTGTTTCTTAAATCCTCGTCCTCCAGGACTAACTTTATTTTTTCATAGAGGGCATCCCCGCTATTAACTACCATGCCCGCACTTTGTGTAATGATTGTATCTGCTATATCCTTAAAATTTTCCGTATAAGGCCCGAAAATTACCGGTGTGTTAAAAAAAAGCGGCTCAAGAATGTTTTGCCCGCCATAAGGAGCAAGGCTGCCTCCTACAAAGGCAACTTTACTCCTTTTGTAGATTTCCAATAAATCTCCAACAGTATCAACAATCACTGCATCAACATTTTTATTTACTCCGTTTTTAAAATCTGAATATTTTGTTGTTTTTAGAAATAACGAAAGTTCTTTTTCTATTGTATTTACAAGAAAAAGTTCTCTTGGTACAACAAAAATTAAAAAGTCAGGAAAGCCCCTTTTTAGATTAATTATGACCGGGAGCAATGTGTCTAACTCTTTTTCCTTTATGCTACCGAATGTTATAACGTTATCTTTGTGTATATAATTATTAATAGATGGTAATTCCCTATAATATTTTAAATTACCTGTATTGATTATTTTTTGAGGGTTCACTCCTATGTATGTAAACCTTCTTGCGTGTTCTTCAGACTGGGCGAGTATCAAATCAATCTTTGAGAAAACATTCTTTAAAAAAAACGAGAATCGTCTGTAGTTTTTAAGGGTGGCGTCGGATATCCTGCCGTTTATGATAAATACCGGTATACCGCGTTTTTTTACTTCCCATATCAGATTCGGCCAGAGTTCGGTTTCAACTATGATAAGGGCTTTAAAGGTAGAACCATTTATAAAATGTCTTATTGAGTAAGTCAGGTCAAAGGGTAAAGAAAAGACATCAACGCTGTTGCCGAATTTTTTTCTTAAAAGATCTCGTGTGTAATAGGTATTTGTGGTTATTGTAAATTGATGGAAATTGAAATGAGATTTCATATAGTTGACAAGTGTTTCAGCAATTGCTGCTTCACCGATAGAAGCGGCATGAATCCAAATAGCGTCTTTTATAGCAGCATGTTTTGTGCTGAAAAACAAGCGTTCAGCAAGGTTTTTCCGTATTTTTACCTTCATAAGTGCAAAAAGGATAAAAAATGGAAGAATAATATTGATGACAATATTATATGTTACTTTCCACATGCCATATCATCTGCTTTTTCGGTTAAGTTTTTTAGTGTGTTCTCAAGCTCAATTCTTATTTTTTCTATTTCATCCGAATCAGCTTCTTTGCCTATAAAAATCGGCTTTCCCCAGAGAAACAGAATTTTTGAAAAGGGACAGGGGATAATAAAGCTGTCCCAGGAATGAAAAGTTTTTTTTTACTTGCACTATAGCTTATAGGGACTATAGCTTTCCCCGTAATTTTAGCCAACTCAATAATGCCTTTTTTTACAACATATTTTGGTCCTTTTGGGCCATCCGGTGTGATGGCAACATCGTACCCCTTTTTTAAATCTGATATGATTTCTCTTAGCGAAGATATACCGCCTTCTTTCCTGTAAGACCCCCTTACTGCACCCAGACTAAAATACCTCATAACCCTTGCAATAAATTCACCATCCCGGTGTCTGCTTATGAGCACTTTCCCCTTACCTCTTCTGTTGGCAAAGGGCATCATTAAAAGCCTTCCATGCCAGAAGCATACAATAGAGTTTTTTCCTTTGTCCCACATTTCGTGAGCCGGTTCGCTGCTTATATGCTTTATTTGAGAAGTAACTTTAATAAAAGAGATGATGATGTATATAAGCGGTGGGAGTATGCTAAGCAAAAGAAAATACTTAATCTGTTTAATAGACATTTTTTACCTTCTTGTTAATTTTAATTATCTTTTTTGAAGTTGCATCCCTGAATTGTAGTTCATAGAGCTTTTTATAAGGTCCATCAGATGAAACAAGCTCCTTGTGCGTCCCGGACTGAACTATTGTCCCTTCTTCAAGGACAATTATCCTGTCGGCATTTATAATGGTTGAAAGTCTGTGGGCGATAACAATGGTTGTCCTTCCTTTGATTAAGTTTTCAAATGCCTTTTGAACCTCAACCTCTGAAGCAGTATCGAGGGAACTTGTTGCTTCATCAAGAATAAGAATAGGGGTATCTTTGTACAACGCCCTTGCAATAGCGATCCTCTGTTTCTGACCTCCCGAAAGCCTTGTACCTTTTTCCCCGACTGAAGTATCATATTTTTTGGAGAGTTTTGCAATAAAATCCTGTGCGTATGCCATATTTGCAACCTCTTCTATTCTGTCCAGATGTTGTTCATCGCCGTAGCTTATATTGTTTTTTATTGTATCATTGAATAAGATTACATCCTGTGTGACAAGGGCAATGTTCCATCTTAACGAATTCAATGTTACATCTCTTATGTCAATTCCGTCAACCTCAATGCTGCCCTTTGCTACATCATAAAATCTTGGGATAAGGTTTACCAGCGTTGTTTTTCCTACTCCGCTTTCACCAACAATCGCAAGGACTTCGTTTTTATTAATTTTTAAATTTATGTTTTTCAGGATCATCTTATCTTCGTATTTAAAAAAGACATCTTTAAATTCGATAATACCCTGAACTTTCCCGAGGTCAACAGCATTAATTTTTTCCTCAATTTCCGGTTTTCTGTCGACAACCTCAAAGACTCTTTGGGCTGCTGCAAGCCCCTGTTGTATGTTATGGTTTTCCCTGTTAAGTCTTTTTATCGGTTCATAGAGCATCAAAAGGGCAGCAGTAAAAGAGAAAAAATTTCCAGGTGTTGAACGGCCTGATATTACTTCGCTGCCTCCATACCATATGATGATGCCTATGGCAACACCACCAAGCGTTTCCATAATCGGAGACGATAAAGCCCTTATTTTGTAGCGCTTCAGAATGATATGGAAAAGGGCATTATTTTCTTCGTCAAATCTTTTATTTTCATATTCTTCCATGCAGAAGGCTTTGACAATCCGCTGGCCGGTTATAGTTTCGTGCAAAAAGTTGGTAAGTCTTGCCATTTCCTTCTGTGTTTTTGTACTGACTTTCCTTAATCTTTTTCCAAAGGTTACGATCGGATATATTGCAAAGGGCAGAATAATAAAGGCAATAGTGGCAAGCTTCCAATCCCGGTAAAAGACTACGAAAATAAGGCCTATTATTGTAAAAGAATCTTTAAGAATTGCAGTGAAGGCATCGGATACAGTGCTTTGGACAAGCGTTACATCATTTATTATTCTTGAAATAATAGTTCCCGTTGGTGTCTTGTCAAAAAATGATAAGGGCTGTCTCTGGAGAGCGTTAAAAACTTGATTTCTGATATCTGTTATGACTTTTTGACCAACATAACCCATCAGGTATGCCTGGAAATAATCGAAGACTCCCTTGAACAAATATAGAATTATTACGCCAAATGGGATTACATAAAGCATTGATGCATTTTTTTCAAAAAAGATATTATCAAGGACAGGCTTAACAATATAAGCAGTTAATCCATTTATCCCGGCCACAAGGGACATGAACACCATAGCAAAAAGAAGCTTTTTCCAGTATGGCTTAACGTATTTAAGGAGTCTAAGATATAGTGCCATAGGTTTGTTTTAAAAAATCAATGATTGTATTTTTTGTTAATTCGTATGAATCCATATTATCAAGTTCCGTTCTTATTTTGGTCAACTCCTCATTTATTCTATCGCTACCATTATTTAACATATAGAGCGCCTTTTCTGCAATTTTTTCAGGGTCTAAGTGTTGTATAAACTCCGGGAATACCTCTCTTCCTGCTATAATATTGGGAAGACTTATATATTTCGATTTTACCAGTAATTTTGCGATTATATAAGATATTTTTGAGATTTTATAAATTACGATTGTAGGGGCGCCAAGAATTGCAGCTTCCATAGTTGCACTGCCGGAAGCGATAATCGCAATGTCGCAAAAGGAAAGGGCCTCATAGGTAAGTCCCTTAAGGTAATTGATATGTATAGTCCCAGTATTAAAATTTTCCACTGTTTTTTGATCAATGCCTTCAGCCAACGGTAAGATTATTGCCGGTTTGTTAAAATGAGGTGCAATGCTTTCAATTGTTTTTATTAAGACCGGCATATGTTTCTTAATCTCATTATCCCTGCTCCCCGGCATTATAGTTATGATCGGGGTTTTTGATTTTATAGCAGCCTTATCAATAAACTCTTCTTTTGTGAGCAGCGGTTTTACATTATTTACAAATGGATGTCCCACATATGTTGCATCAATATCGTATGCGTCATAGAGTTTTTTTTCAAAAGGAAGGATGCATATGACCTTGTCAACAATCTTTTTTATCGTTTTTATGCGTCCCTGTTTCCACGCCCATATTTGGGGGGGGATGAAATATAAAACAGGTATGCCGTATTTTTTTGCAATTTTTGCAACTCTCATGTTAAAGCCAGGAAAATCAACAAGTATAACGAGAGATGGCTTGATATTATTTAAATGTTTTTTGATTTGGCGAAATGCTGTCCATATATGCTTCAGTTTTGGAAATATCTCATTAATGCCTGTGAGGGATATATTCCTGTAATCATGTACGATATGAACACCGGCTTCTTCGAGCTTTTTACTGCCTATACCGCTGAATTCGATATTCAAAGATTCTCTGATCTTCTTAACAACATGACAGGCATGAATTTCGCCTGAAAGTTCCCCGGTTACTATGACTATTTTTTTGTTGAAAAGGTTATTTGAAATAGCTTTATACAATATTTTCTTTAATCCGGTCGGCGAGAATAAGAGCTTTTAACCCGTCCTTACCAGTAACAGACGGTGTTTTCCCGCCTTTTATTGAAGATATAAACTCTGATAGCTCGTCCATAACAGAATCTATTTTCTCTGAAACATGCTCTGTTGTTTCAATATTTCCATTCATATTTTTTATATTGCAAAGGTATTTACCGTTCAATAAATCAATGTATACGTTTCTGTCTGTTTCGAATATAGATATGACTCTCTCTCTTTGCGCAGCTATCCTGCTTGCAAATAAATTTGCGACGCACCCGTTCATAAATTCAATGGTTGTATTTACCATATCCAATGTATCACCTACGAAAGAGACGCCCTGCGCGCGCACGTCCTTGACGTCGTTTTTCGCAATAGAAAGAACGAGATCAATATCGTGAATCATTAGATCAAGTACAACATCTATGTTCGGTGACCTTCCTGTAAAATTGCTTGTTCTGCGGGCTTCAATGAAAAGCGGGTTTTGAACAAAGGGTACAGCATTTTTATATGCAGGATTGAATCTCTCTAAGTGGCCGATTTGAAGAATCAGGTTTTTTATGTCTGCCAATTTTACAAGGTCGCTTGCATCGGCAGTGTCTGACGTTATAGGTTTTTCTATAAAAACATGTATATTGTTTTCTAAAAAAAACTTTGCGATTTCATAATGTGTTTCTGTTGAACTTGCAATTACAACCCCATTTAAATTATTTAAAGTTTTTGTGTAATCCGAAAAAAAAGGGATACTATATTTTTCAGTTATATTTCCGGCTAACGTTTCATCTGTGTCTGCTATTGCTACAACCTGAGCATCTTCAATGGCCAGCAGCTTCTGAAGATGTATCTTTCCCATATGTCCGGCGCCAATTATGGCTATTTTTAACGGCATATACCCCTCTTGGATGATTTTATGAAATTAATCAGTTCGTTTATATTTTCACCCTCAAGCTCATCCTGAATAATTTTCAAAGATGTTTCCAGCGGCAGGGATGACCTGAAAAGGATTCTGTATGCTTTTTTCAGTTTAGAAATTTCTTCTTTTGAAAAGCCGCGACGCTCCAGCCCGACTACATTCAAACCGTATGGCTTTGACCTGCCCCCTGCTGCTATAATAAAAGGCGGGATGTCCTTTGGAACCCCTGTGAGACCGCTTATGAAAGCATATTTACCGATTTTGCAGAACTGGTGTACTGCACAAAGCCCGCCAAATATTACAAAATCATCTACCTCGACATGTCCGGCCAAAGTGGCACAGTTTGCCATTATTATGTTGTTGCCGATATTGCAGTCGTGGGCAATATGCACATAGGCCATAATGAAATTGCCGTTTCCAACCTTTGTAATACCTCCCCCGTGTGGTGTTCCTTTGTTTATTGTTACGTAGTCCTTTATTATATTGTCGTTTCCTATAATTACCTTTGTATCTTCGTCTTTATAAGTTAAATCTTGCGGAGGCCCTCCTATGGATGCGAAAGGGCTTATTGTGCAGTTCTCGCCTATTTCAGTGTTCCCCTGTATTACAATGTGCATTAACAGTTTTGTGCCTTTTCCATTCTTTGCTTTGTCCTCAATTATGCAGTATGGCCCTATATAGACACTTTCATCAATCTCTGCATTTTTATTAATAATGGCAGTAGGGTGTATCAATGTGTGTTCTCCTTATTCCTGTTTTAGCATTGCCATGATTTTTGCTTCTGCAACCAACTCGTTATCAACAAAGGCTTTTCCTTCAAATAACCAAATTTCTCTTCTATGTTTTATTACCTCTACCACAAGCTTCAACTGATCACCGGGTATAACAGGCTTCCTGAAACGTGCATTATCAATGCCTGTAAAGAACACTAAACCCTTTTTATCAGGAAAGGATTTGAATGCCAGTACTCCGCCTGCCTGCGCCATTGCTTCAATAATTAGAACCCCCGGCATAATTGGCTTTTGGGGAAAATGACCTGTAAAAAATGGTTCATTAAAGGTTACATTTTTTAAACCAACGATTTTTTTGGAAGGTTCAAATTCTATGACTCTGTCAAGCAGCAGGAAGGGGTAGCTATGGGGCAATAGCTGCATGATTTCATTAATGTCAATCATTATCAACCTCCATCTGGAGTTTCATTTCAATTCTTTTTATTCTTTTGTTTAACTTTGGAAGATTTTTTAAGTGACCTTGGAATCTTAGCCATTCTTTATGAGGCATATGGGGGTTTCCTGATATAAGTGAGTTCTCCGGCACGTTCTTTGTTATCCCGGTCCCTCCGGCGGCTTTGACGTTGTTTCCGATAACCACATGGTCCCTGACGCCTACCTGACCCGCAAGCACAACATTATTTCCGATAGTTGAGCTCCCGGCAATGCCTACCTGAGAAACGATAATTGAATTCTCTCCGATAGATACATTGTGAGCAATCTGGACAAGATTGTCTATTTTAGCGCCTTTTTTTATAAGAGTTTTACCGAGAGATGCCCTATCTATTGTAACATTCGCGCCGATTTCCACATCATCCTCAATCTCAACAATACCTATTTGAGGAATTTTTACATGCTTTTCTCCGTCCCATATGTAGCCGAATCCATCGCTTCCCAACACTGTTCCACCATGAATTATAACCCTCTTGCCGATAATTACCTTATCATAAATGACCGCATGAGGGTATATAACGGTTTCTTCACCAATTGTCACCTCATCGCCTATATGAACAAAAGGGTAAACTACAACTTTTTTTTCTACAATTGTTTTTTCACCAATATATGCAAAAGGATATATTATAGCGTCATCGGAAATTTGTGACGTTTTTGCAACGAATGCTGAAGGACTTATGCCTTTTTCATTAATCTTCCGGGGATGAAATATTTCCGCAACTTTTGCATATGCCAGTGCAGGGTTTTTTGTAACGATAATATTTTTGCCTTTAAATTCATCTGGGTTTATATCTTTACCAAGAATTATTGCAGATGCCTTACATTCTTTCAGGTACTTTTTAAAACTGTTGTCGACAAGAAATGTAATATCGCCTTCTTTTGCTTCATGTATGCCTGATATACCTGATATGGCAACAAGTCCGTTCCCTGTTAAGTCTCCCTGTATTTTTTCAGCAATTTCCTTTAGACTGATCATTTTTTAATTGTTTTCTTTTTCGCCGTTTCATTATACAGGTTGATCACTTTGTTTGTTATATCTATATTCGGCGAGGCGAAGAGTATGCCTGCCTGATTTTTTTCAAGAATTATTGTGTATTTATCTCTTTCACCCAGTGTTCTGACGACTTCTTCAAGCTCTTTCAGTATTTTCTGTGTGAATTCAGCATCCTTCTGCTGAAGCTCGGTCTGATAATCATTATAAAGTCTCTGGTAATCCTTTAATTTAATCTGATATTGTTTTTCTTTTTCTGCCCTTGCATCAGGTGTTATGGTTGCGCCCTGTTTTTCTATAGCGTCTTTCATCTTTTGCAGTTCATCCTGTTTACTGTCGAGGCTTTTTTTCAATTTTTCAGCTTCCCCGGTAAGGGCATTTTTTGCTTCCTTCCCTTTATCGGATTCAAGCATTACTCTCTGAAGGTTTACATATACGATATTCAGTGCTTGTGCTATCAGGACAGATGGGAGAAAAAGCAATACAACTGCTACAACAGCCAATGAAACTTTCCTCATGTTTCCTCCTTATTAATATTGTGTACCTATAGCAAAATCAAATACATTTCCTCTTTCTCCACTTTTTGGAAAAAGATTAAATCCAATCTCAAGCCGTATTGGACCGACCGGGGAAAACCATCTTATCCCAAATCCCGCTGAAGCTTTCATGTAATCTTGCAGCATAAAACCTTTTGAATCATTAAACCCTGCCCCGGCGTCGTAAAATATTAACCCTTTTAAGCCAAGCGGTTTGTAAATCGGGAATATCCACTCTACATTAAAATAAAGCGTATTTCGACCGCCTATAACTTCATCATCGGTGTCCTTTGGCCCTGCTTCACCATACTTAAAACCCCTTATCGAATTTAAACCGCCAACAAAAAAATTCTCGTAAACAGGTACCCTCTGACCTCCGTAAGGCCTGATAGTACCTGCAGTGCCTTTAAAAAAGAATTCACTGTCCCAAAAACCTGCAGGGATATATTGTCCATAAAAAACAATTAATCTGTAAAAGTTATTATCACCGCCAAAAGGGCCACCGGCAACCTCTACAGAAGCCTCCGAATGTACCCCGATATGGGGTTTTAATATATCATCAATAGTATTTTTTATTAGAGCAAAGGTGAAGCTGCTTGTCAGTTTTGTTCCAGCCTGCTGCACTATATAGTTGGTTGCCGTTGCATCTATATTTGTAACCTCTGTATTTTCCAACCTGTATTTAATGCTTCCCTTTAAATCATCAGTAAAGGGCCGTATGAGAGCTATACTGCCACCCTGCTTTTTATAATCGTATGTGTCCATTATTCTTTTATAGTTAAACAGGCTGAAGCCGGCAGCTAAGTCCATATCAAAAACATAGGGTTCCAAATATGAAAACTGAAATTCCTGTGTAAAAGCACCGAGAGATGCGGCGAGGGAAAGCCTTCTCCCGGTTCCTAAAAAGTTCTCCTGAGAAATGGATCCCGACAAAATTACCCTATCATACGTGCTATAACCAATTCCAAAGTTAATAGTACCTGTTGGCTTTTCTTCAACCGTAAGATCAAGGTTTACCTTGTCAGGTTCATCTGTCTTGATGATTTTGAAATCGGATTCTTTAAAAAATGTAGTATTTTTCAATCTTTTTTTGCTTCTATTGATGTTTGTCGCAGAGAATCTGTCGCCCTCTGCTATTTTTAATACTCGTCGAATTACCTTGTCCCTTGTCTTTGTGTTTCCCAATATATTGATCCTGTTAAAAAATATCTCATTTCCTTTCGTGATGTTGAATGTGATATTTACTTTTTGTGTATCGTCATCAATTAATGTCTGCGGCGAAATATCACAAAAAGCATAACCCTTATCCTGGTATAAATCGGTTATTGTTAAAACGTCGCTATGAAATAATGTTGACCTGAATATATTTCCCGACTTACTTTTCATTTTGCTCAGCAATTCTTCATTGCTTAATAAGACATCTCCATTAAAGCCTAAAGAGCCAATCTTATATATATTGCCTTCTTCAATCGGCAACGTAATATCTATTGACTTCTTATTATCAGAAATCTTAATCACAGGTATGCCTACTTTTGTTCTCACATAGCCCTTATCGCTATAAAATGCTTCAATATTTTTTTTATCCTCATCAAGTACATCTTCGTCAAGGATTCCGGAATTGGTAAACCATGAAAAAATACCCTTTTCTTTTGTTCTCATGTAATCTGTTAACACGCTTTTCTTAAATATTTTGTTGCCGGTAAAGATTATCTTTTTTACAAACGCTTTTTCGGGCTCATCTATAAGAAATTTTAACTTTGCCTCATAGTCGGTTTCGTAATCAATTTCGTAACTCACCTTTACTGCATAATAGCCCTGACTTGCATAGTGTTTTCTTATTTCGTCCAGACTTTCTTTTATTTTCTCAATATTCAGGACTGAACCGGATTTTACTTTTAATTTGTCTTTTAAATCGGCTGTTTTTATCTTCTTATTGCCTGAAATAAAAATGGCCTTTATGGGTAGTCTTTCGATAACAACAAATGTTACCACTTTGCCTTTTTCCGTATCTTGGACATCTATCTGTACATCGTTGAAAAACCCTGTTTTATAAATATTTTTCATATCTTCTCTTATCTTGTCAGGGTTATATGGATCGTTTTCCTTGGTTTTGATATTATTCATTATATAGCCGGTGTCAATTCTTTCGTTTCCTGTTATAGTGATTTTTATTATTTTCTCTGTTTTATCTGGTTCCTGCGCCCCGACAGAAAAAGAAAACAATATTGTTAACAATAATATGAATGACAGTGTCCGGAATCTAATCATAATGGATATGGAAAATTAACAAATATAAGGTGTTGTTGTAAAGGTAAAAAATCACATTCCCTTGCCAAGGAAGAAAAATGAATACATTTTCTATCTGTACTTCAGGACTCCCGACTTATTACACAGGTGGGATATCGGGCATATGCTGCAATGCGGGGATATGGGTTTGCAAATATTTTTACCGAATGTCACAAGAAGGGTGTTGTAAATAATCCAATATTTTTTAGGGAGCACTTTTCTTAAAACCTCTTCTGTTTGATGAGGATTTTTTGTCATCACAATGCCAATCCTGTTGGATATCCTGTGAACGTGTGTATCAACGCATATCCCAAGCTTGTTATAGCCTTCTGTTATGACCAGGTTTGCAGTTTTTCTCCCTATGCCTTTTATTTTCAGTAATTCGTCAATTGAATCAGGCACTTTACCTTCATAGACATCGATAATGATTCTGGATACATTTTTGAGAACAGCCGATTTATTTTTATAAAAACCGACAGGATAAATCAGTTCCCGGAGCCTTTCAATGGGAAATGACAGCATCTCTTCCGGTGTTCTTATCTCTTTTGTGAGCTTGTCCATAACCTTTTCGGTCAGCTCATCCTTTGTCCTGAGGCTCAGGAGCGTGCCGACAAGCACTAAATAAGGGTTTCTATTTTCTTTTTTTGAAATTTTTGTGACAACAGGCACATTATTCTTAAAGGTATTTTTAAGTATATCTATCATTTCTTTGAATTGAAAAGGCATTAACACCTCTTTTTTACGTACAATAATAACGGGCAGAATCAGTGAATAGTGAATTTATTAACTTACTATTTCTTTTACCCATTTTTTCATATGCTCGACATGAGACCCTTCCCAATATACTTTCCTGCAAAACGGACAGAATTTAAAAATGTCATATGTGTGAAAGATAAATTCAGGCACAAGACTTTCGATGTCGTCTTTTTTAACATTATTCAGCAGTGTATTGCATCTTATGCACCTTTTCATTATGGTATTTTTATCAATATGAGGTTCAATAATATTTTTTATCTCTGCAAGCTGATCAATTATATTGTTTGATTTTATATAAATGCAGTTACTGTATAATGATTTTTGCATCTTTCTTTTTGTAAAAAGAAGCGCGGGATTAGTTTCTTTTTTGTATCCGTTCAGCATGGCCATTGATTTAATATAAATTGTATCAAAGCCGAGGATTCTCAAATAATTCGAAAGCTTACCCAGCATTGCATCGCATAGGAATCTCATACCAATCTGCCTTTAAAATTGCATAATTTAGCCGGTTTCGTTATTGTCTGACAAAATTAACAAACCGGCATCTGAACCGGAATTTTAATTATCTGTTTGCCAAATTCCAGGCAACCTTTTTTGTGTTTTTAAGGATCTCTTCCTCTCCCGGCACTAATCTACCCTCCATTAAAACCTTACCCATACAGATTACCGTATCAACAGCGTAGCCGTTTGATGCATAAACTATATCGGAGTAAAGATTAAAATTAGGAGTAAATTCCGGTCGTGTCAGGTCTATGAGGATTATGTCGGGACTGTTTCCAACCTTAATATCCCATTCTCCAAGAAAAAACATATTGGCAGCTACCCTGGTTGCCATATCAAAGGTTACCTTAGCGGGCATGAATGTAGTAATCCGGGTAAAAAACTTTGCAATAAGCGATGCGAACTTCATCGTTTCAATAATATCAAGGTGGTTGTTGGACGCGCATCCGTCTGTTCCGAAACAGAAAGGTATTCCTTCCATGAAAAAATGAGGAAAAATCCTTCCTACCGCGAGTTTCAGGTTGGATACAGGGACATGGACCAGTTTAGATTTGCTTTTTCTCAATAGCGAGCAATCCTTTTCATTAAGCAGACAGCCATGACACCCGATAAACCTGTCTGATAAAATTCCGATTTCATCGAGGAATTCAGTAGGAGAAAGTCCATAACGCTCTTTTGAAAACTCTGTTTCTTCTTTTGTTTCCGAAAGGTGCATATGGATGAGAATATTTTCCTTCTCAGAGAAGTCTCTTATCCATTCAAGGCTCTCTTTTGAAACTGTATAAATCGCATGGGGCCCAAGGGTAAATGTCACATAAGGCTTATATTTTTCAGATATTTCAAAGAGTTTAATATTGTGCTCAATTTGCTCCTGACCTTTTTTTGCATCAAACATATCTATGAAAACAGCACTGATGAAGCCTCTTATGCCCATATCGCATACCGCTTTTGCCGTTGCCTCCCAGTGCCAGTACATATCGTTAAAAACAGTTACGCCGTTTTTTATCATTTCCAGACAGGCAAGTTTTGAACCCCAGTAAACATCCTCTTCTGTCAGCTTGGCTTCAAGGGGCCATATCTTTTCTTCAAGCCATTCCTTCAGGGGCATATCGTCGGCATAACCCCTCATGAGCGTCATTGCCGCATGCGTGTGTCCGTTTATAAGGGAGGGTAGGGCAGCTTTATCCCTGCCGTTGATGATCCTGTCTGCATCACGCATACACTTTTCCGATATTTCCTCAATTGCGCCGTTATTTATGAAAATATCCCTTGTATTACCATCCAGCATCACATCTTTGATGAGTATTTTCATGAAAAATCCTTTTCAATTATTGTTTTGATCATTGCTTCAATTTCCTTCATGTTATTCTGCCAGTTCCGGTTTATTTCTTCCATTGTGAGGGGCACCTTTATAATGCCATGACAATAATTGTCAACGGAACAAAGGCTTGCATAAGGGATTTCATATTCCATACATAGTGTTGCTTCTGATGCCATTGTCATCCCGACGATATCACCGAATTGTTTAAGGAATCCGATTTCAGCCTTCGTTTCAAGCCTCGGCCCGATGGTCTGGATATAAACGCCGCCTGAATGGACATGCATCCTGAGTTCTTTGCACAATGCAGCAATGTACTCTTTTATGCCTTCGTGCATCTGAGGCACAATAAATTTCATCTCCTTATCGAAAAATGTTGAAATATTCCAGAGGGATATAAAATCATCGGGTATGACAAACGTACCCGGTTTCAATTTTATTTTTAGACTCCCGACAGAGTTTACAGACAATATTTTTTTAACATCCAGGTTTTTAAGTGCCCATATATTTGCTTTGTGGTTTATCAGGTGTGGAGGAGCCAGTGGACTCCCATGCCTTTGGATGAATGCTGTATTCTCTTTAATTTTCGAGTAGATATCTCCATAAGGCGTTTCAATTCTTTGTTCGTCCCATGAGGCAAATATAGATGAGTTTAATAGTGATGTCCCGCCGATTATTCCGTTCACGAAAAAGTATTTACTATTTACCAAGCAATGAGTCAAGGATTTTTAAAACCGGGATTTCCCTCAGGCTTGAGGTTGTGAGCTATTTGCTCCTGCTCACACCGTAGGAGGCCTTTTCTTACCGTATGGGGTATGCTATATGTATGCTATATGCCTGTTATTATGCCAAATCACAAAAAACCCGTATCTCGTTCTTCGTATCTTAACTGCAGTGAATAGTTGTTAGTCAATAACCTATTTACCATTGGCATAGAGGGGGCTCACATTTGAAAAAAAACAGGAAACCCCAAACTTGCATTACTGTTGATACTTAAAAACATTAGGTATTTCTATTTTCCGAGTATTCTGATATAGTATATAGCTAAAATAATAAAATATCAGTTTGCCAAGGAAGAATTATGGTAATTAACAACTATAAAAGCGATATGTGTAACGAAGAAAAAGTCTTGATGGCTGTTGTGAGAGCGGCAGAGACCTTTAAGAGGGCGATATCTGCTATTTTCAGGAACTACGACCTCTCATTTCCACAATACAATATCCTGAGGGTGCTTGATGCTTCAAAAAACGGTCAGAGCAGGATTACTCATGTTAGCCGGATCATGCTTGTTCCTGGAGCCAATATGACCGGCATTGCCAAGAGACTTGAAAAAAATGGTTTTATTATAAGAAAATCAGATCCCAGAGATGAGCGGGTAACGATACTCGATATCACACAAAAAGGAAAAGCAACCTTAGTAAGCATAGAAAAAGATCGGGATAAATGTCAGGAAAAAATACTAAAAGGGTTCTCTCAAAAAGAAAAGGAAGAACTACTCTATGAAGTCAAAAAGCTCATCAAAAACAGTTTGGAGATCGTATAAAAACCTGTTAATGTTTCAGTCATCCCCTGAGACCGGACGATTACGCCATCCGCTAACTTATCGTGGACAATCCTGCCCCATCTTTGTTATGCTAACTACATATTGAAACCTTTGCAAAAGCACCCTGATTGCTTTTTATGTTATTCCGGCAAAAGCCGGTGTCTTCACTTGCGCAAGCAACATCCAGTAAATTTAATAACTTCCGGATACCGGTTTTCACCCTCGGATCACCCGCAAGCGGGTACCCGCACTCCGGGGCAGGCTTAATGACGGCATTTTTAGAATTTTGCAAAGGTCTTACATTAACCGTTCTATGATGCAAGAGAAATCATAAGCTCTGAGGCAAATATCCTCCGGCTTTGCTATTCTCAATAATATTAATGCAAGGAGAGTTCTATGAAAAAAGCATTTTTATTTGTGGTTTTGTGCATGGTTGCATCGGTTTTTCTGACTGCCTGCAGTGGTGAAAAAGGTTCTACCGTCAGGATAGGCGTCATCGCTGAATTGACCGGTGATATGCCTGCCGTGGGTGAGTCATGCAAGAAGGCCGCAGAAATGGCCGTCCAGGAAGTGAATAATGCGGGCGGACTCGATATTGACAATAAAAAATATAAAGTAGAGCTTTTTGTTGAAGATAATGCCGGTAAGGCCGATCAGTCTGCCTCTGCAGCCCAGAAACTGATCACCCAGAAGAAGGTACACGCAATAATTGGCCCGAATGCAACCCGCTATGCCATCCCTGCATCGGAGATTGCCGAGAGTTCAAAGGTAGTCCTAATAAGCCCATGGTCTACGAATCCTAAAACCACCCTTGATGCCAAAACCAACGCCCCGAAAAAATATGTATTTCGGGCCTGTTTCATTGATCCTTTTCAGGGCCGGGTTGTTGCAAAGTTTGCCATGGAAAGTCTGAAGGTAAAAAAAGCTGCTGTGCTCTATGATGTTGCCTCTGATTACAATAAAGGCATTGCCGAATTTTTTAAAGAGACCTTCGAGCAGAGCGGGGGTAAGGTGGTGGCCTTTGAGACTTACACCACAAACGATAAGGATTTTTCGGGACAGTTGACGAAGATAAAGAAGGCTTCCCCGGATATAATATTTTTACCCAACTACTACAGTGAAATACCTTTGCAGATCCAACAGGCAAAGCGTCTTGGCATTGAAGTACCGATTGTCGGGAGCGATTCATGGGGGAGTCAGGAACTGCTTAAGCTCTGCGGCAAGGATTGTGAAGGTTGTTATTTCAGCACCCATTATGCTGCAGATGCTGCAACCCCTGTGGCAGCAAAATTTATCGAAGCTTTTAAGACAAAGTATGGGGTTATGCCCGACGATGTAGCAGCCCTTACCTACGATTCCTTCGGGCTCCTCTGGCAGGCGATTAAAGGGGCTAACCGGGTCGATCGGCAGGCAGTCCGGGACGCATTAGCCGGAATCCTCAAATATGAGGGCGTAACAGGGAATATGCAGTTTAAGGAAGGATCGGGTGATCCTGTAAAGAGTGCGGTAATACTCCGGATTAAGGATGGAAAATTCGTCTATTTTGTGAGCGCAAACCCATAGTGCCGATTACGGATTGCCGATTGTTGTTTCTTAAGTCCAGAACGAATCCCCCCGAGGCAAGCCTCGACGAGGCATCGAAAAGAAATTTTGAACAGATTTATTTTTTGAAGCAAGCTTCGAAATATGAAACCCGAGGGGCAATCAAAAATACAAAATACAGTTCCGGATTGCGGTGATTTAAAATGTCCTATGTCCTCCAGCAATTGATGAATGCTTTTCAACTTGGCAGCATATACGCATTGATTGCCCTGGGTTATACAATGGTCTACGGAATTCTCACCATGATAAATTTTGCCCATGGTGATCTCTTCATGGTGGGCGCTTTTCTCTGCTTTGTTGCGGCAGTCTTCCTGAAACTTTCCTTTGTGCCGGTGATGTTGATATCCATGTTCGGAGTGGCCCTTCTCGGGGTTGTAATTGAACGTCTGGCTTATAAGCCCCTGAGGCAGGCGCCCCGTGTATCTGCAATTATTACGGCACTGGGAGTAGGTCTTTTTCTGGAAAATTTTACCCTTGCTCTGAACCCCTACCCCAAACAGATACCCCAGCTTATGTCCAATACGACATGGACTATCCTGGGGGTATCCATATCTTCTCTCCAGGCGTTTATTATTGTACTTTCGTTATTGTTGATGCTGATCCTGGACCTGATTGTGAGGAAGACCATGGTAGGAATGGCCATGAGGGCCATTTCGTGGGACAAGGCAACGGTGCCTCTTATGGGGGTGCCGATGAATCTGATAATCTCTGTAACCTTTGCCATCGGCGCCAGTCTTGGTGGAGCGGCAGGGGTAATGTATGGCCTGGCATACCCGGTAATAGACCCATACATGGGGATCATGGTAGGATGGAAGGCCTTTATATCTGCCGTAGTAGGCGGAATAGGCAATATCCGGGGCGCCATGATCGGCGGTTATATCCTCGGTATGGTGGAAATCCTTGTCGTTGCCTTTTTTCCCTCTACATACCGTGATTTCGTTGCCTTTGCGCTCCTGATTGTACTGCTCATATTCCGGCCTTACGGCATACTCGGCAAACCCCAGCCGCAGAAGGTATAGGCTGTGGAAAATAGGGAAGACATATTGCAAACGGTTACGCAACTCTGGAGAAAATTGATGCGTATGCGCTGGCTCTTGCCGGCGCTTCTGGCTTTTATCTTTTTGACCTCTCTCGCTGTCCATCATTTTGAACTCCTTGATCTTTACATACAGCTAATCTTAATGTATGTAGGCATAAATATCATCCTCACGTTGAGCCTTAACCTGATAAACGGTTATATGGGCGAATTCTCCGTGGGCCATGCAGGATTCATGGCAATAGGCGCCTACATCGCCTCTTTTCTCACGGTAAGAGTCTTTCCTGCTCATATGGCAGTCTGGCTCTTTCCCCTTGCAGTTCTCGCAGGAGGGATCGGAGCTGCCATTGTCGGATTGATAGTGGCCTTTCCTTCATTTAAAACAAGGGGCGATTACCTTGCTATTGTCACTCTTGCCTTTGGCATGATTGTCAAGTCGGCGATAGAAAACATCGACACCCTCGGCGGACCAAGAGGTTTTCTCGGTATGGAGAAACTGTCCACACTCCCATGGGTATTCTTTTGGGCAGCTTTGTCTGTATGGGCGATCCGGAACCTTGTTTACTCAAATTTCGGGAGAGGTGTGCTCTCAATACGTGAAGATGAAATAGCAAGCGACCTCATGAGCGTTAATACAAAAGAGGTGAAAATTATCGCATTTGTTGTATCATCTTTCTTTGCCGGGGTTGCAGGCGCCCTCTTTGCGCATCTTCTGCAATTTATCAATCCCCGTGCTTTTGATATTATAAAATCGACGGACATACTTATCATGGTATACCTCGGCGGTATCGGGTCTATTGCAGGATCAATTCTTGGCGCTACAATTTATACAGTACTGCTGGAGGTCTTAAGACCCATGGGCATATGGCGTATGGTTTTTATGCCGCTCATGCTGGTAATGCTCATGATCTTCCGGCCAAAAGGCATTATGGGTCTCAAGGAATTCCGTTGGTTTGTCCCTATTCGCGATCTTTTTGCAAGCAGACTATGGCGTGAGAAAAGAGAGGACAGGTAATGGCAATCTTCAATGCCCAGGGGGTTAGTCACTATTTCGGCGGGCTGGCAGCGGTATCAGGCTTTAGCCTGAGCCTGGAACCGCATGAACTTGTCGGGATTATCGGGCCAAACGGTGCAGGAAAGACAACGGTTTTCAATCTCATCACCGGCGTATACAGCGCAACACAGGGAAGCATGACCTTTGAGGGTGTCCGGATTGTGGGAAAGAGGCCAAATCAGGTCACCGCCCTCGGTATTGCCCGCACTTTTCAGAACATACGCCTTTTCAAAGAGATGACGGTTCTTGATAATATCAGGACTGCACATTATGCGAGGGTGGAATACAACCCCATAGATGCATTGCTCCATACAGGACGTTTCTGCAGAGAAGAGGAGAGGATTATATCCCACTCTATGGATCTGCTTGCCCATTTAAACCTGGAAACTCACGCCAATGAACTGTCGAAGAATCTCCCTTATGGTTTACAGCGGAGACTGGAAATTGCCAGGGCTCTTGCGACTGAACCGAAGCTTCTTCTTCTTGATGAGCCCGCTGCCGGTATGAACCCCCAGGAAGTTGACCGGCTCATGGAGCTTATCCGAAGGATAAAAAACGATTTTAACCTTACCATCCTGCTCATTGAGCATCAGATGCATTTTGTTATGAATATTTGTGAACGCTTGATAGTGCTTGATTTCGGTGAAACTATAGCCCAGGGCAAACCTCATGAGATACAGAATAATCCCTTAGTTCTTGAAGCATACCTGGGTAAGGAGATACAGGGATGAGCGAAACCGGGATTATACTTGAGGTAAAAGATCTTGCCATTACATATGGAAATATCAAGGCTGTAGATGACATATCATTCCATGTATACGAAGGTGAAATTGTTACGCTCATCGGGGCAAACGGAGCAGGCAAGTCTTCTACACTCCGCGCTGTTTCAGGGGTGGAGCCTTACAAAGGCCATATATATTACAGGCAACGGGATTTGTGCAATGTACCTGCCCATCGGATTGTGGCCATGGGCATTGCTCATGTACCGGAAGGGCGCGGCATTTTCGGCAACCTCACGATTATGGAAAATCTGAAGCTTGCCACATGGCAGCGTAAGGATAAAGCAGAAATCTCAGAGGATTATGACCGTATCTTTACACTTTTTCCCCAACTTCATAAGAGAAGAAAACAGCTTGGGGGAACGCTCTCAGGGGGTGAGCAACAGATGCTTGCTCTATCCCGTGCGATTATGAGCAGAGGCAGTACGATGCTCCTCGATGAGCCTTCCATGGGGCTTGCCCCTTTTCTGGTACGCAATATTTTCCAAGTCCTTACAGAGATCAACCAGGCGGGCACCACAATCCTCCTTGTTGAGCAGAATGCGCTTATGGCCCTATCCATAGCCTCACGGGCTTATGTGCTGGAGACCGGAAGGATTACCATTTCCGGTTCAGGGGCAGAACTCATTGGTGATCCGAGGGTCAAGGAAGCCTATCTTGGATGTTGAAAATATTGATTTTATTTAATATCATTAGAAATAAATTAAGAAAATCCAGTATCAAGTTTGTGCACACTTATGTTATTATTTTTAAAGGTTCATAGACCGGGGGTTCTATATGGTTAATTTTATGGGTAAATTAAAGATTAAGTACAAGTTCTGGATCATTGTAGGAATAGCATTGTTCAGCCTCTTTTTAACTGAGTTTATATTCCTTGTCTCTTTGAAGGAAGACCTTCTGGAAGAAAAAAAGACGCGGACGCGAAACGTTGTAGAAGCGGCATACGGGGTTGTGCAATTCTATTACGATTCTGCCAAAAGCGGGAAAATCACCGATGAGGAGGCTCAGCAGAAGACAAAGGATTTAATAAGATCTTTACGCTATGAAGGGAATGAGTATTTCTGGATAAACGACATGAAGGCATTTATGGTTGCACATCCATACTTTGAATTGGAAGGAAAAGACCAAACAGACCTGAAAGATGTTAAGGGGAAAAGGATCGTAGTTGCATTTGTTGAAAAGGTAAGGGCCCAAAAAGCCGGTTTTGTTGAATATTTATGGAAGAAGCCCGGCGCTGAAAAAGATACCCCTAAAATTACTTATGTAAAAGGATTTGAACCCTGGGGGTGGGTAATAGGTTCCGGAGTCTATACGGATGACGTTGATAAGATATTCTTGAATAAAGCCCTGAAACTGGCGCTTGTAATGGTTATATTAATCTTTGTTGTAGTAACGGTATCCTGGCTTATTGCGAGGAGTATCACGCAACCGTTATCCTTTATGAAGAAAAGTTTACAGCGGGTTGCTGAAGGCGATCTTCGGATAAATAGTGCCGAGGAAGAGATGCGGGCGCAGGGGGCCGATGAAATCAGTCAGCTTGTAAGCGCCCTCAATCACATGAGGAAAAATCTCGATTCCCTTATAGGACAGGTACAGCTTTCCGGTATACAGGTGACCTCATCCACAACACAGATAGCTGCATCGGCAAGACAACTTGAGTCAACGGTTGCAGAACAGGCTGCATCTATTCGGGAGGTTACTACAACAACCAAAAAGATATCCAACACATCTGAAGATTTGATGCAGACTATGGGCGGCGTTAGTGAAACAGCCTCACAGACCGCCGGCATGGCCGAAGAAGGACGCGATTCACTTAACCGTATGCAATCATCAATGCGTGCATTTATAGAAGCTACCGGTTACATATCGTCAAAGTTGGGCATTATTAATGAAAAGGCAAACAAGATTTCCGGTGTTGTTACTACCATCAATAAGATTTCAGATCAGACCAATCTTTTATCTCTGAATGCTGCCATTGAAGCAGAGAAGGCCGGAGAATACGGGAAAGGATTTTCAGTGGTTGCCCGTGAGATCACACGTCTTTCCGATCAAACAGCGATAGCCACGAAAGATATAGAATATATGGTGAAGGAGATGCAGTCTTCAGTCTCATCCGGTGTTATGGAAATGGATAAATTCGCCGAAGGGGTACGACGAAACGTCGAAGCTGTTGAAATTATCGGCGATCAACTCGGTGATATTATTGATCAAGCAAGGAAACTTGGTCCGCAATTCGAGGTAGTGAATGAGGGGATGCACATGCAGGTCGAGGGAGCGCAGCAGATCAGTGAGGCTATGAACCAGTTGTCCACGGCAGCGGAGCAGACGAGAGACTCTCTATCGGAGTATAAACGGGTGACAGAGCAACTCAACTCCGCAGTGCAGGTTTTACAAAATGAGGTCTCACGTTTTAAATTAAATCGCGGATAATTATGAAGATATCCTTTAACAGATTTACGATTTTGGAAAAAATCTTTGCCGGAAGTATTATTTTTGCCCTGCCGATCATTGTCCTCCTTTTTTATATGGTCTCAGGGTTTAACCGTGATATTGGTTTCACCCGCCTTGAATCCTGTGGAAACAAACTGCTCATGCCACTGGAAACCATTGCGGAACTCATCCCGAAACATCAATTGCTGGTGCGCCTGTATATTGAAGGGGACAAAACAGTGGAAGAGAAAGTAAACCTTCTTGCCCAGGGAATAGAAAAGCAATTTTCCCTTCTTCAGACAGAGGGGAAAAGGTCGGAAGACCTGCTGCAGATTAGTGAAAAGAGCCTGAAGGCTGCGGGCATTGAGCGTGGTCATATTTCGCAGATATACAAAAAATGGCAGGAACTTCGTTCTAACTGGAAAAATAATGGAACCACCCAGAATGACGATGCTCATGAAGAAATGATACTGAGACCGGTTTGCGCGTTAATCAAAAGGGTAGGAGATACATCAAACATGGTCCTTGATCCTAATCTGGATACTACCTATTTAATTGATATCGGTCTTATTACTATGCCGAAAATGCAGGAAAAGCTGGGCTTATTCATGCTTTTTGCAGAGTCGGTGATCTACAAAGGTTATACGTCACAGGAAGACAGGATAAAATTTGCTGTTTTCTCTGCCATGCTTGAAGATGACCTTGAGCACATTAGCCAGAGCGTGGAAACAATACTCAGGGAGAGTAAAAAACAGCATGGCGTCAATGCTTCGCTTCAAAATAGCATTCCTCCTCTGCTGGAAGCATATAAAACATCCATTCCCCCTTTTCTTTTTATATTGAAACGTTTTTCCAACGATCCGAATTTCAAAATACCGGCTATGGAATTTTTTGAATCTGCAAAAAAAGTGCTTGATACAGGCTCTGGACTCAGGGAGACGTCTATGCTGGAGTTGCAGGGACTGCTCGATAAAAGGGATAAAAGCTTTGTAAACAAGAGATTTTCCGCGCTTTTCCTGAGCTTGGGCATGTTGTTTTTTGCTTCGATTGTAGTTGTTGTTATCTCTCGGGGGATTACCAGGTCTCTTGGAAAGGTAATAGACATTGCCGGAGAAATTGCAGAGGGAAATTTGCAGAAAGCAATGGAGGATCTTGAGAAAACAGGCAGAGTTGATCTCCATTTAAAGGGAAGCGCAGAAGGGTCCTTGGAAAATCAGAGGAATGAAATTCACCGGCTTTTTCATGCAATGACCGCTATGACTTCGAGCCTTTATGCTTTGCTCATACAGGTAGGCAAATCAGGTATTCAGGTGAGTACATCATCTACACAGATAGCGGCATCGGCAAGGCAACTTGAAGCAACTGTTGCGGAACAAGCCTCATCAATCAATGAAGTAAGTG
Source organism: Pseudomonadota bacterium (assembly GCA_026388255.1). Taxonomy (NCBI): domain Bacteria; kingdom Pseudomonadati; phylum Pseudomonadota; species Pseudomonadota bacterium. The sequence continues at coordinate 42,330 of JAPLKC010000094.1, forward strand.
CAACAAGCAATGAAATTTCAGCAACTTCACAGGAATTTGCAAAAACCATGAATAAAGTTTCAAAGATGGCTTCTGAAGCCGCAGAAATGGCAAGCGCAAGCATGTCCAGCCTGTCGGATATAAATGCAACTATGAAGAGACTTCTGGAAAATACAACTGAAAGTTCCGGGAAATTAAGGATGGTGAATGAAAAGATGGATAATATTACCCAGGTGATCACAACCATTACAAAAGTGGCAAACCAGATCAACCTCCTTTCTCTCAATGCTGCCATTGAAGCAGAAAAAGCAGGTGAATACGGCATCGGCTTTTCAGTGGTTGCCAGAGAAATCCGGCGTCTTGCAGACCAGACTGCCGTGTCTGCTTTGGATATAGAAGGTATGATAATGGAAACCAGGGAAGCAATGAGAGACGGCGCCCAGGCTGTTGAAATATATACGGGCCAGACGCGGACAAGTACGGAGAGGATTGCAGAAATCAGCGTAGATTTGTTGAGGGCTATTGAACACACTCAAGAGTTGGTACCCCAGTTTGAGTCTGTAAATCAGGGAATGCAGATGCAATCTCAGAGCGCTTCCCAGATAAGTGAGTCCATGGGGCATCTCAATCAGGCTGCCCGACAGACCAGGGATTCTTTGATTGAATTCAGAGGCGTTACCGAACAACTTAATGCTGCAGTAAAAGATTTGGAGAACGAAGTAGCGCGATTTTCCATAAGTTCGTAGGTATATATGCTTTTTCTTGTTTTTGAGATAGATAATGAGCGCTATTGCCTGGAAGTTTCCAGCATCATTGAAGTTACACCTATGGTTGTTTTTAAAAAAATCCCTCATGTCCCGGCATACTTCTCGGGATTATTCAATTACCGTGGAACCATAGTACCTGTAGTTGATCTTTCGGTTTTGATTTCCGGGAAGACTTCAAGGCCGCTTTATAGCACCCGTGTTGTACTGGTTGACTATGTTGGTATTGATAAAAACCACCATATCCTCGGGCTTTTAGCTGAGCGGGCTACGGAAACTATTTTTTGCAAGGAGGAAGCATTTCAGCCTTCCGGCATAGAGGTTGATGACGCCAAATACTTAGGCGACGTTATCTTTGATGAGAAGGGCATGATTCAAAGGATAAGAATAGAAAAACTACCCCCTGAAACCATACAGGGATATGATTTTTTTGCATTGAAGGAAAACAATGACATCACCATATTATGAACGTGTCCCTTTTAAGGCCCGTCATTCGCCGCCTGAAGCTGCAAGCCCTGCCCCTGAGGCAGGAATGCTTAGCATTGAAGAATTACTGTCAAAAAAAATCGGGCTTGAACCGGAATCTATAGGGAGAAGGAATATCGCAGGTGCAGTTAACACGCGTATGGAGCTATCCATGGTTGATAGTGTTGATAAATACCTGCATATGCTCGAATCCGACCCTGAGGAGCTTGAAGCGCTGATTGAAGATGTGACTGTCTCCGAGACTTGGTTTTTTCGCGACGCCGAATCCTTTAACTATTTGAAAAAATATGCAGATGATATAAGATCCTCAAGCTTTGAAAGAAGTATGTTCAAAGTCCTTTCTGTACCATGTTCTACGGGAGAAGAGCCTTATTCAATAGCAATTACATTGCTGGAAGCCGGTTTATTGCCTGAACATTTTCAAATTGATGCAATAGACATAAACCCGAAGACAATCGAGACGGCAAAGCGTGCTGTTTACGGAAAAGGCGCCTTTCGAGGCGAGAACAGGGATCATAAGGATAAGTATTTTACCTGTTCAGAAGAAGGGTTTATACTGGATCCCGCTATAGCCGGATTGGTAAACTTTTATCAAGACAATTTTGTCCATCCTCATGCCCTGGAGGGTCAAGGGCATTATCAGGTAATTTATTGCAAAAATCTCCTTATATATCTTACCGATGATGCGAGAAAAAAGGTGTTTGACAACATTAACCGCCTCCTGCTTCCGAATGGTATCATTTTTACCGGACACGCTGAATTAATCCCTTTCCTGCAATATGGATACAAGGCGGTAAAGCATTCAAGGTCCTTTGCATGCATGAAAATTGAATCAGAGGCAGAAGAGACTTCTGTCTCCCATAAGGCAAAGCGGCAAAAACATCTCTTGCAGAATCATGTTATTAAAACGAAGGGGTCGAAGCAACTCCGGTTTTGTGTTACTGCAGAACCCTTACCTCGCAGGGACAGTACAGAAAGAGGGATTGCATCCAACCTGCAAAGCGAGGCTGAAACGCTTGCTGCGATTCGGGTACTTGCAGACGGGGGATCGCTTGATAAAGCTCTTTCCGGGTGCGAGCAATTCTTAAAAAAGCACAAACATAATAAGGAAGCTTACTATTTGATGGGGCTTATCAACCTTGCGTTAAATGTTTTCGACAAGGCTGAAGCATTTTTTCAAAAAGCCTTGTATTTAGACCCCTCCTACTATGAGGCATTGCTGCACATGAAGCTTTTGCATGAAAAGAAAGGCGATCTGGCAAAGGCTTCGGTTGTTAACGAGCGTATTAAAAGATTTCAGGAAAAAATATGAATCAGGGAAACAATATCAGCCCACTTCAGTGCTGGAAGCAAAGCGGTGTTTTTGGAGATTTTTCCTGTCCGAAGCTTGTTGATATTGTACATTGCCGTAACTGTGACGAATACAATAAAGCCGGCAGAACCCTTTTTGACCGGGAGGTTTCGGATGAATTTCTGGAAGAGTGGACAAGGAATCTTACCGGCATTAAAGAAACTGAGGCCCTTGATACCATATCGGTAATTGTAATGAGGATAAAGAATGAATGGCTGGCCCTGAAAACAATCTATTTGCAGGAGACAACGAATGTCCGTGCCGTTCACCGCGTACCCTTACGAACGAACAATGTTTTTAAGGGGATTGTGAATATAAACGGAGAGCTGCTTCTTTGCATTTCTGTAGCCGACCTATTGGAATATGCCCATGAAGAGGATAAAGGGAAAGACGATACGATGATCTATAAACGTATGGTGATAATAAATAAAGATGGTGAACGTTATGTTTTTCCCGTTGATGAAGTCCTTGGCATATATCGCATAGCGTCATCGGATTTAAAAGAACCCCCTGTAACATTATCCAAATCCCCCATGACACTCATCGAAGGCATCTTCAATCTTAACGAAAAGAAGGTAGGGCTACTGGGTGAGGACAGGTTTATTCATGCTTTAAAAAGGAGTCTGGAAAGTTGACAACGCAAAGCCAAACGGATATGGCCGACCTTTCCATGCTTGATCTTTTCCGCATAGAAGCGGAAAATTATACAAAAATCCTGGAAACAGGACTCGTAGAGGTTGAACAGAACCAGACGCCTGAAAAGATTGAGCCTCTTATGCGCGCAGCCCACTCGATCAAGGGCGCAGCGCGTATTGTAGGCCTGGATGCTGTTGTCGGCATTGCCCATGCCATGGAGGACGTGCTTTCCGCGGCTCAGCACGGTAAGCTGAAACTTGCTTCCGACCATATTGACATGCTCTTGCAGGGCAACGATCTTTTTCTCCATCTCACGACAATCGATATCGCTGCTATTCCTGAATGGCTGGAAGGTCAATTCGAAGCAATAGATGCAATAAGTGGCAGTTTGAGAGAAATTCTCACAGGACAACCAGCAAAAGCGCCCGAAATGAAACCAACGCCGCCGCCGGCTGATATTCAGGAACAGAAAGAGGCATTGACAACGGCGCCAGAAATTCAGGATAAGAAGGAAACATTGCCTGAAAGACCTGTAGTAAATGTGCCCACACCCGAGGTGCCCGGTTCACCTGTTAACCAGGATGTGACACTGAAGGTCAGGCCTGAAGAAAAAGACGAAGAAAGTTTTGTCCGTGTTGCTTCGGAAAGTTTGAATCGCCTTATGGGGTTTGCCGGTGAATGTCTTGTGCAGGCAAGATCGACAAAACCTTTTTCAACCTCCCTGTTAAAAATGAAAGATTGGCATCTTGAATTAGGCAGCGCCTTAGAGAAGATATTCGAATTTTCTAAAAACAAGTCTGTCCCTAAAGAGGTACAGGAAAAATTCGGTGAATCTTTAAATCAACTTGACCAGATAAGAGATCTCCTCGTTACACAAATAGTTGATTTTGAGCTTTTTTCACGCAACCTTGAACACCTTGCCGACAGGTTATACGGTGAGGTTGTTGCAATCAGGATGAGACCTTTTTCCGATGGTTTGCCAGGATTTCCACGTATGGTCCGTGATCTTGCAAAGAACATGGGTAAAAAGATTACGTTCCGGATTATTGGAGAGTCAACAAAAGTGGACAGGGACATCCTTGAAAAATTAGAAGCTCCGCTGACCCATCTTTTACGTAACGCTATAGATCATGGGCTGGAAACGCCTGAAGAGCGTATAGCAGCAAATAAACCTGCTGAAGGTATTTTGATCCTTGAAGCACGGCATAGCTCCGGCACGTTGAATATCAGACTGACTGAAGACGGAAGGGGGATTGACGTAGAAAGGATCCGCCGGAAAGTCGTTGAGAAAGGTCATGCATCAAAGGAAATGGCGGCTAATCTTACTGATGGAGAGCTTCTGGACTTCCTTTTTCTGCCCGGTTTCTCAACAGCAAAAAAAATTACCGAGGTATCCGGTCGCGGTGTGGGTCTCGATGTGGTGCTGTCCATGGTCCAGAAGGTGGGCGGTTCAGTAAGGGTAGAGACAAAACCTGGGAGCGGTACATCTTTTCATTTACAGCTCCCGTTGACATTATCTGTTCTACGGGCACTGTTGGTGGATATTTGCGGGGAACCTTATGCTATTCCATTAAGCCGTATTGACCATATTCTGCGATCCGATCAGGACAGCTTGAAGATATTGGAGGATAAACAATTCTACACATTTGAAAATGAACACATCGGTATAGTTGACGCGCACCAGGTCCTTCGTATGCCTCCTTCTGATGAGCGCTATCCCGGATTGTATATTGCAGTTATCAGCGACCGTTTAAACCAATACGGTCTGGTTGTAGACAGATTTCTCGGTGAGCGTGAACTGGTAGTGATTCCCCTTGACGCCCGTCTCGGCACTATACCGAATATCAGTGCAGGGGCAATCCTGGAGGATGGTTCGCCGGTTCTCATTCTCGATGTGGATGACCTCGTCCGTTCCATTGATAATCTGCTGACCCATAGCAGGCTTCATAAGGTTGATGACAAAAAGGAGCTTGCAGAAGGTTTTAAGAAACGTATACTTGTGGTGGATGATTCATTAACGGTGCGCGAAGTGGAGCGTAGACTCCTTGAAAACAGCGGTTATGATGTTACGGTAGCCGTAGACGGTATGGATGGCTGGAACACCCTGGTACTCAATAGATTCGATCTGGTTATCTCTGATATAGATATGCCCCGTATGAATGGTATAGAGCTCATAAAGAAGATAAAAGGCGATCCCAACTTAAAAGATTTGCCCATAATCATTGTTTCTTACAAGGACAGGGAAGAAGATAGAATGATGGGTCTTGAGGCCGGAGCCGATTATTACCTGACGAAGAGCAGTTTTCATGATGAAAGTCTGAATAATGCAGTCCGGGATCTGATAGGGGAAGCGTAGGAAATTTAGAATGTAGAATTTAGAATGTAGAATTTAGAATTTGAAGACATACATGTAAATTGATGGAGTAATATAAAAGAATGCGTATTGCAATAGCCAACAACAATATAGGGGCAACGGATATTCTCCGTACCGTTGTTTCTTCTAAACCAGGTTATGAAATTGTATGGATTGCCTCAAACGGGACTGAAGCAGTTAAAAACACTGCTCATAATAAACCCGACCTGATATTGATGGGTCTGGATCTTCCTGTTATGGGGGGCCTTCAGGCCATTCAGGTGATTATGAAGGAAAATCCCTGTGCTATCCTCATAGTGACTGACGAGGTTTCAAAACATACGGCAAAGGTTTTTGAAGCCATGGGCAAGGGTGCCCTGGATGCCCAGAGTACTCCTGTTATTGACTCTGGAGGGAATATTAAGGGAGGGGAAGAACTTCTCAGGAAGATCGCCGTGATTGAGAGGCTGATCGGAAAGGAAGGGATGAATGGAAAAAACGAACAGACGGTGAAGAAAAGTGCTTTTAAATCTCACCAATCCATGATTGCAATAGGCTCTTCAACAGGAGGGCCAAAGGCGCTCACTGAAATTGTATCGCACATACCGGATGTGGTGAATATGCCTGTTGTAATCATCCAGCATGTTGATATTCAGTTTGTGGATGGTCTGGTAGATTGGCTTGCAGGCCACACAAAGCTTAAGGTCACCCTTGCAAAAGAAGGCATGACCCCCGAAGAGAATACAATCTATCTGGCTGGCACGAATGACCATCTGGTAATAGGAGACGACCTTGCCTTCCGTTATGTTGCCGAGCCAAGGGACAACCCTTACAGGCCATCGGTGGATGCATTCTTCATGAGCGTTGCACGTCATTGGCCCGGTCAAGGTGTAGCCGTACTATTAACAGGCATGGGCAGGGATGGAGCCCAGGGTCTTTTAGCGTTGCGGAAGGCCGGGTGGCATACTATAGCCCAGGATGAAAAGACCTCTGTTGTGTACGGTATGCCCAAGGCAGCCGCCCAGATAGACGCTGCAAAGGAGATTCTGCCCATTGAAAAGATCGCCGACGCTGTTGTAAAACAAATTAAAAACCAAGGAAGGTTACATGACTATCCCTGAAAATAAACAATTTATTGAACCCTTAAGCAGACATGATATTACTGTGCTTCTGGTAGATGACCAGGCTATAGTGGGCGAAATGGTAAGACGTATGCTTGAGCCGGAACAGGACATTATCTTTCACTACTGCCAGGATCCTACTGAAGCAATAAAAATGGCGGCGCGGGTCTCACCCACAGTGATACTCCAGGACCTTGTTATGCCGGAGATCGACGGGTTGACATTGGTAAAATTCTTCAGGGCGCACAAGATGCTCAAGGACGTGCCGCTTATAGTCCTCTCCAGTAAGGAAGAGGCAATAACCAAGGCCGATGCCTTTGCAGTCGGCGCAAATGACTATCTTGTCAAGCTGCCTGACAGGATCGAGTTGATTGCGAGGATTCGATACCACTCGAAGGGTTATATCGCCCTTCTCCAGAGGAATGAAGCATACGAGGCGCTTTTCAGGAGTCAGCAGGTATTGGCTGCCCAGCTTGCCAGTGCAGCCGAATATGTCGTCTCTCTCCTGCCGGAGCCCGTTAAGGAGGGGAACATTCTCACAGACTGGCGTTATATGCCTTCAACTCAGCTTGGCGGCGACTCTCTCGGATATCACTGGATTGATGAAGACCACTTTGCCATGTATCTTCTGGATGTGTGCGACCACGGCGTGGGACCGGCCCTGCTCTCGGTTTCTGCGCTTAATGTGCTCCGGTCGCAGACATTGCCGAATACGAATTTCAGAATACCGGAAGAGGTGTTGACCACCCTGAACGAAACCTTTCAGATGGAGCAGCAGAATAATCTCTATTTTACCATGTGGTACGGTGTATTTAATAAGGCTGTGAAAACAATTGCATACGCCAGCGCAGGCCATCCGGCGGCGTTGCTCATATCTCCCTCAACGGAAATTAAGGAACTGGGATCGGAGAATATGTTTATCGGCGGTATGCCCGATATCGTATATAAAAGCGGTGCTGTTGAAGTTGAAATTCCATCAAGGCTATATATTTTTTCTGACGGTGCTTTTGAAGTCGGCAGGCCGGATGGCTCCATGTGGAGTTTCGCCGAGTTAAAAGAATTTATCAAAATGCCTCCAGAGGATAATACGTCCGAAATAGATGCATTATACTCTTCCCTTCAGGAGATGCATGGAGAAAAAGACCTGGATGATGATTTCTCCATGCTCAGGATAGAATTTCTGTAGTGTTTTCATCAGCAGACCAATTTTAAAAGTGATATCGTGCTAAGTAGCATCTGTATTGACTTTGCAGAGATTTAAG
>JAPLKC010000094.1:50287-62466 GCA_026388255.1 Pseudomonadota bacterium
TATTGACTTTGCAGAGATTTAAGAAAATCCGTGCAACTGTTGCACGGATTTTCTTGGTAATGGTTTCAGGTCTTATCTCACACGCCCTGCGGGTAGAATTTCTTTCTGCCCTGACAAGGGCATGAAATGTGGACAGAATTGAGCTTTCTCGCAATTATGGCCACAAGCATATCTCGCCTTTCTCTGCGTACTCTGCGAGAGATAACGCTTTTAAATCTTTTTCCTAACGCCCTCTCCCTTACGGTCGTTCGAGTACGCAGAGATCGCAGAGTTAAAATAGCTTTTGCCGGAATTGAGAGAATAATTCATTCCGGCAACCCGCACACCCTGCGGGTAAAATGGTACCAGCTTCCTGCACCGGATGGGCGTAGTGTGTGAGCAGGATCAGTCCGTCTCACGATACTGCTCACAGATATGTTTGCCTTTCTCTGCGTACTCTGCGAGAGATAACGCTTTAAATCTTTTTCTTCTTGTTTATAAAACCCCCAATGTCAAGAATAAAGATTTGACCCTCCTTGTTTTCTCTCAAAAAGCTGAATTGTGTAGAACAGCCTCCATATAGGTTTTACGGGATTTATAATGTTTGTAGACACTGTGTCTACAAATGTTTGTTGGGAGGGTGGAATATTGAAACAAACAAAAATTTGATCAATGTTCGAGGTTTCTTTTCATGAACAAATTGAAAATTTATAATGCTTGATAATTTTCTTGACATGTTATTGAAATAGCAGGAAAATAGAAAGAAAAGGGTGGGTATAACGGGGATCATTAAAGATTTCTCATCGTTCCTTTGCAGCTCACCTATTAAAAGCAAACCAGTATATATAAGTACAATCCAAGAAATTTTAGGACACAAGGACGTGTCAACTACGATGATCTATACCCACGTCCTGAACAAGTCTGGGCTCAGTGTAAAAAGCCCCCTGGATGGATAGAGAGGGGGCCGATTTAGGGTTTGCCGTATATCTCGACAATTGAGGGGGATATGCGGCGTCAGTGAAGAAATATTGGGATATGTTGCAGTAGAGATGTATACTTAATTGTTATGCCCGAAAGGAATGAGAAATGAAACCACGCATTAATATGATTACGCTCGGTGTTTCAGATATGGAAAGGGCGATTGCGTTTTACGAAAAAGGGCTGGGCCTTCCCCGCATGCCTTTTGAGGGAGGTGCGGGTTTTTTCATGCTAAACGGATCATGGTTGTCTTTGTATCCATGGGATTTGCTTGCTGAAGACGCTACCGTTCTAGGAAATGGGGCAGGTTTCCGGGGGATCACACTTGCCCATGTAGTGTCGACCAAAGAAGAGGTAGTTGAGGTTCTCAATCAAGCTGTTCGTTCTGGTGGAAAGCTTGTTAAGCCGGCTCAAGACGTGTTTTGGGGTGGTTACTCAGGATACTTTGCCGATCCCGACGGACATCTTTGGGAAGTGGCGTGGAATCCCCATTTCTGGCCTGGACCAAAAGATGACGAAAAGGCATAACCATGGCATGCAGCCGACCTCGTACCTCGGCGGCTGATGCCTTTGTTGGATGAGGAATAGGAATGAATGAGCAATACAGCAAATGGCAAACCAAGGAGCTTTCGCAGACCTTTTTAGAGGGAGTTCGAGGGGCTATTCCGGCGGCAAACTTCCAGTTGGAAGTACTCGAAAAGATTGTAAGCGAGTGGTGTACTCTGCCATCCAAGATTTTGGACCTTGGGTGTGGGGATGGTGCGCTCGGTCGTATGCTACTCGATGCGCACCCCACAGCACGTATGATTTTTACTGATTTCTCGGAACCTATGCTGGAAGCGTTACGGAGACAGATCGTTGGCAATCAACAGGCAACCTTCATCAAGGCAGATTTCGCAACCCCTACCTGGACAAAAAGTTTTGAGGCCGAAAAGCCTTTCGATGTCATTGTATCTGGTTTTGCCATACACCACCAACCAGATGATCGGAAGAAAGAGCTATATGCCGAAATTTACGGGCTTCTGAGTAAGGGCGGTGTTTTCTTAAACCTCGAACACGTCAGTTCAGCAACACTTTCAGTAAGTGCACTTTTTGACAGCTTCTTCGTTGACCACCTTTTACGTTTCCATAAAGACACGGTTCTGGATAAAACAAGGCAGGAGATCGAAGAAGCCTACTATCAGCGGCCCGACAAGACGGAAAACATTCTTGCCCCGGTTGAAACACAATGCCAATGGCTTCGCGATATAGGCTTCCAGGATGTGGATTGTTTTTTCAAGGTTTTTGAGTTGGCTCTGTTTGGAGGAAGAAAAACATCCAACGAACCAATGCAGCCAATCGCAGAAAAATCCGGCTCTGGCTGATCTCTGTGTTATATGAAGGAGGATTATAGATATGGATACTTACACCGTGATCAAGATCGGCGGGTTCTACAACATGGGATTTCTGGTTTTTCATGCTATGTTCTGGAAACTCTTCAAGTGGAAGAATGAATTACCCAAGTTGACACGCATCAACGGCGCTGTCATGCAAGTGCTGAATCTGTGTCTGATGTTTTGCTTCCTGTTATTCGGGTACATTTCACTATTTCACACGTCAGAACTGGGTACATCCAACATGGGCCGGGCACTGCTATTATTCATCGCACTATTCTGGTTGGCACGGGTAATCGAGCAGCTCGTGTTTTTCAGCTTCAGGCGTCCCTTATCCATAGCGATGACCATACTGTTTTTGCTGGGATTCTGTCTCTATGCCTATCCGTTGATTCGGATATGAACCACTTGACTATGCCATGCAGCCAATCGGCCATAAAGTCGGCCTCGGGCTGATTTTTATGTTATGACAAAAATAGATTGACAACTCGCCAAATGAGTTGTACAACTTAAAATATGGAAATAGTATCTGATGCAAGCGCATTTCTAGCTGTTGTCCTTGATGAGGTTGACCGTAAATGGGTTATTGAGAAAACATCCGGTTTGGCCCTTATTTCGCCCGAGATCCTTCACTACGAAATTGCAAATGCACTGACAGCCATGAAGAAAAAAGGACGCTTAACGGATCGAGAAGCTCTTAAGGCCTTTAATATCTCACAAAGAATCCCGGTGAGGCTTGTTCCCATAAAGATATATGATGCTTTGAAAGTAGCTATTAAATTCAATATCTATGCGTACGACGCCTTCTACATGCAGTGTTGTCTTGAGACGAAGTTGCCCCTCATCAGCCTTGATAACCGCATGTGCGAAGTGGCGAAAAGTCTGTCAATAAAGGTGGTGACGTAATCTCATGAAAGTTTATACATATTCTGATGCCAGAGAAAAACTATCGAGTCTCCTCGAAGAATCCAAAACTGAAGAAGTCGTTATAAAGCGTCGCAGGGGTGATATGTACGCCATTGTTCCCCAGTCTACCCGCCCTCGCCGCTCTCCATTTGACGTACCAGGCTTGAATAAGAGTATCAGTAGACAAGAGATACTGGAAGCAATCTGTGAATCAAGAGAGAGGGCATAACCCAAACCGGGAACGGTAAAAGGGGGTACATATGAGAAAAGCTAAAATAGTATGCACCATTGGGCCGGTGACGAGCAGCGAGAAACAATTAGAGGCGCTGATTGAAAACGGTATGGATGTGGCGAGGCTGAACTTTTCACATGGCGATCATGCCTTTCACGGCGATATCATTGATAAAATAAGAAAAATCTCACAAAAACTTAAAAAGAATGTTGCCATTCTTCAGGATTTGCAGGGCATCAAGATAAGGGTAGGGGGGCTGAAAGGCGGAAAAGCGCACCTGAATAAAGGGGATTGTGTATCCATTATGACAGGCGAAGACACAGGCGATGAAAAGCGCATATTTGTCTCTTATCCGTGGCTGGTAAACGATGCCAGGCCAGGGGACACGATACTTCTTGACGACGGTCTTATGAAGCTCCAGGTATTGAAAAAAGAAAAGGATTTTTTAACAGCGGAAGTCATTGAAGGCGGGGTACTGAAAGAGCACAAAGGGGTTAATCTTCCCCATATGAAAATAAAACCCGGATCGTTTATGGAAAAGGATAAAAAGGACCTTGAATTCGGCATCCAAAAGGGTGTTGATTTTGTGGCTTTATCATTCGTGAGAACCGCAAGTGATGTTACGACAGTAAAGAAGTGGCTTTCAAAAAAGGGCGCCTGTATACCCATTATAGCGAAAATCGAGAAAGAAGAGGCAATACACAACATTGACAGCATTCTGAACGAAGTGGACGGTATAATGGTTGCCAGAGGAGACTTAGGCGTTGAGATGCCCTTAGAAGAAGTCCCTATGTATCAGAAGATGCTCATAGAGAAGGCCAATAAAACTGGACGACTCGTAATAACTGCCACGCAGATGCTTGAATCCATGACTCAACATTCGAGACCGACAAGGGCTGAAACGACAGATGTAGCGAACGCCGTCATAGACGGGACAGATGCCTTGATGCTGTCCGGTGAGACATCGGCAGGAAAATATCCCATCGAGGCACTCAAGGTTATGAACAGAATCATTGTATATACCGAGAATGCCGAAGTAGACCTGACCGAAGCCCATGCATCCACATTTATTCATAGCGGTCTTTATGAGTTCCCTGAAGCGGTTGCTCATGCTGTGTCACACGTAGCAGAGGATGTGGGCGCCGGTTGGATTGTGGCCTTTACACGATCGGGATTCACTGCACGCCTGATATCAAAATTTAAGCCCCGTGCTTCTATAATTGCCTTTTCACCTGAAGAGCAGGTTGTCAGGCAAATGGCTCTATACTGGGGGGTAAGTCCGCATTGCGTAAAGCATATGGAAAGTACGGATGAAATGATCAATGAAGTGGATGCAATATTAGTAAAATCGGGATATGCAAAAAAGGGGGACAGGATAATCATCGTAGCAAGTCATCCACCGTCAATCTCCGCCGGCAAGACGAATTTTATGAAGATGCATGTGGTTGGGGGATCAGAATGATAAACCTGTAAGATGTTGTCTTTTTTGCGAGTTTGTCATTTTTTTATTGCTGCTATTTTTTGGTTCATCCTGGTTTTGTGAGCACCGGTATCGTTGACGATTTCCTGCATTAAGCTTTTAAATTCCACATCATCTGTTTTGACGATCTCGCTGTACTTATCTTCAAGAATCGCCTGTTCAATGTCACGCGCTATAAACAATGCGTTGTTTTGATGAATCTCACCTTTTTTTATTTTCTGTATCTTATCCTGCACCCCCGAAATAACTGTTTTAGTTGCAAAGATATTAAATGGACGACTCTTTTCGAAGCGTTCCGGCTTGGTTGATATGATCTCAATAATCATGTTGATGTATTGTGCATGCTTATGCTCTTCTTCATAAATGCCCATCCAGAATCCTTCATCATCTTTCCATTTTTCACCGCAAGCTTTGTACAGTTCGCCGATTGCCAGTTCGTTCTCAACCATTAATTTTAACAACTCTAAAATCCCATTTAAATCTCCGGAAACTTTGATATCCATATATCACCTCACTTGATGTTTTTAGTCTTTGGAGCAGGCGCCCCTTATGCCTGCGGAAGGATAGTTAACCAAGATATATATCTCCATTTATTTGTAATTCTTTTCCTTTCATCTTTTCTGCAAGTTCTTCCTTGTCCAGGGCGAAAAGAGGGCTTATCTCCACCCGAGTTTCAGGCGGCATTTTAACCCCCGCAGCTTCAAGCCGGCTCCTGTGCAGATTGCTCATAGCCGTGCGCGCTGTGTCAGGAGAATCAACCCCATCCTTGTTTTTTATGGGGGAAAACTCTTCTTCGCGGATTACTTCCATGCAGCATGTTTTGTCAGCAAGGGGGATTGCATCAAACACAAATGTTTCAAATTTCCAGGCATCCGTAAGTTTTGTTGAACCGTTTTTATCTTTAACCTCAACTGTTTTGTGTGCACGGTGATAAGGGACTGAATAGCCATGCCGGTTTATTTGTTTAATAAATGCGAGCGAAAATGCATGGATTGCTGTGTTGCCTGCCCAATAGCGTATATTTCCATGTTCATCGAGGGCGGCCATAAATTCAGCTGGCAGGTCACTGTACTCGGCAATCGCATCCTTATTGTTTACGGATAGATAAATACCAACCTTTTCGTCAATGTTGGTTCGTCTGACAACCTTTGTCGACGCCTGTGCTTTTGACATTGCGTGGTAGCCCATAAAAACCGGGTCTGCAATTTTCACAAGAGGATTATCCACCTGACAGTAAAAAAGCTCTGTGAATCCTTTTTCTATCAATTCATAAAGCAGCCCCGAATCGTGTAGTGCTTTAAGAGAACCGCCATGTCCGTCAGGATTTGTAAACAGATAAGTTTCATCTCTGAGAATCAAATCCCCTTCAGGTGTAATGCTCGGGATCATGCCTTGCATAAAAAATCGGACAGTGTCTTTTTTGAGGCCGAAATAATTGTTAGACTCGAAATAGTCTATTGTTTCCTCATGATTTTCATGGCTTGTCATAATCAAAAGCGGCATGGAAGTGTTATATTTTTTGTTAATGGCTTTTACTGATTCAGCGAAAAGTTGAAATAATGTTTTTTTCTTTATCGGTGTGGCAGGGAACGTACCTTTTGGTCCTTCAAAACCAAGCCGTGATCCCTGACCCCCTGCAACGATCAGGTTAGCGACCTTATGTCCCCGGATTAGCGATTCTCCTGATGCGCGTGCTTTTTCGTAAAGGGCTTTTTCTTCAAATGTTTGTGGAATTGTAATAATATCAGCAGGCTTGATGTTTTCTATGCGATGTGCAGGGTTTTGCTTATATGAAAAAGTCTTATGTAAGGAAAATATAAGATTGATATCCAATTTTTCGTGGTGTTTCAGGAACTGGTTTTGTTTATCAGCAGGCAGAGAATGATAGTGACCCAGTATATGATGTTGTTCATATCTCCTTAAAATATCAAGAAATGCTTTATCTGTCATGTTTGAGCTTAACAATATTATACAGAAAACAGCAGCATACTCAAAAGATAAATTTAATAGCTCTTAATTTTTATCTCAGCAGGTAAATTCTCTACAGTATTTATCTCTGTACCGCATTAAATTGTTTTGTTAAATGTTGTCGAATTTGATATAACCATGTTCGGGGTATTGTGGGAGCTTATACAGGGCATGAGAGAAAAACAGGTTAAGGTGAACGTAAATGAAACGGGTGTTATCAATTGAATACTTCATTGTTGTTTTTGCTATTATTGTCTTACTGAATTTGTCTCTTCAGGCTGAAGATACTGTTGTCAAGGCACAGGATAATTCAATCCAGGCAGGGGATATTTTTCAGCCGCAGGATACTGTCCTCCAGGTGCGAAATGCTGCCGGTTTTATTCGTGTAGTGGATGGTGACACCATTAAGGTTAACTATCTTGGCAAGACTGAATTTGTAAGGCTTATTGGCATAGATGCGCCTGAAAACAAACTCAGCAGGAAGGCGAAAAGCGAGGCTATAGCAAGCAAAGAAAATTTGGTGACTATTATTTCCATAGGGATTGACGCTGGAAAGTTTATAAAAAACCTTCTGAAAAAAGGAGATATTGTAACCATAGAGCTCGATATTGAGACCAGGGATGTGCACGGTGAACTCCTGGGGTATATCTTTTTGTCTGACGGGAAAATGTTAAATGAAGAAATAGTAAGGGCAGGATATGCAAATGTTATTAATGCTTCTCCAAATGTAAAATATAAGGAAAGACTTCTGAAGGCATATGCAGAAGCAAAGATACATAAAAGGGGATTATGGGAGTAATGGCTTACGTTTTACTATCTACCTTTTTCTTTCGCTATAAACCAGTTTTACCTTTTCCATAAATTCTTTCAGTTTTTTTTCGAAACCCCTGCCTGTCGGATGGTAATATCTCTTGCTTTTCATTTCATCGGGGAAGTACGATTGTTTGACTATTGCATCATCAAAATTATGGGGGTAGAGATAGCCATCGCTGTATCCCAGATCTCCCATAAGTTTTGTGGGTGCATTTCTTATGTGCATGGGGACAGGATACTCAGGCAGGCTTCTTGCGTCCTTGCTTACGCTGTTGTATGCAATGTAGACTGCATTGCTCTTCTCGCACAAAGAAAGGTATATACAGGCCTGTGCAATGGCAAGGTAGCCTTCCGGTGGACCGATAAACTTGAACGCCTCTGTTGCCGAAATTGTAAGTGTTAAGGCATAAGGATCGGCATTACCTATATCTTCCGATGCAAACCGTACCATTCGCCTCAATATGTATAACGGTTCTTCGCCGCCTTCGATCATACGTGCAAGCCAGTACAGTGCTGCATCCGGGTCTGAGCCCCTCATGCTCTTATGAAAGGCGCTGATGAGATCGTAATGCATCTCGCCTTTTTTATCATATACGGCGATATTCCTCTGATATGCCTCTTTCAGCACATCCTGATTGATAACCAATTCACCTTCCCCCGACTTTTTAACCATTTTGTAGCACACTTCCAGGAGATTTAGCGCCTTTCTCGCATCACCGTTGGCAAGGCCTGCAAGTTCTTCCATTGTATGTTCGTCAATGTGCAGGGATGATGTCTTTAATTCAATGTCTTCCTTCAAGACCCTTTTTATGATCACCACCATTTCGTCAACAGTAAGCGGGTTTAACGTCAGCACCTTCATTCGTGAAAGCAGCGGGGAGATGATCTCAAAAGAAGGGTTTTCCGTTGTTGCGCCAATGAGGATTATGTCGCCGTTTTCAACGTGCGGGAGGAATGTGTCCTGCTGGAGTTTATTGAACCTGTGGAACTCATCAATAAAAAGTATGATCTTACGTAATTTTGATTTTTGTATAGCTTCTTTGACCTCTTTTATACCGATATTCACCGCACTCAATGATATGAAGGGAAGATTCAATTCTTTACCGATAATCCACCCTATTGTAGTTTTTCCGACTCCGCTTGGTCCCCATAGAATAAGAGAGGGTACATCCTTTTTTTCAAGGAGAATTTTAAGGAGCTTCCCTTCGCCGAGAATATGCCCCTGACCGACAAAATCATTAAGGCTCTTAGGCCTCATCCTGTCGGCAAGAGGTTTTCGAGAATTTATTTCATAAAGGTCAGTGTCTTTAAATAATTCCATAGCTTATATATTCACCCTGGTTTTTCCCGTAATATTCTTCGGCCCCCCTATGCCTGCACAATCCTGTTTTTCCCCTCCTTTTTTGCCCGGTACATGGCAGCATCCGCTCTGGAGAGGAGTTCGCTGATCGTCAATGCCCCATCAATCTCGATGAGGCCTATGCTCAAGCTTAAGGGAAAAACATGACCGTCAAATTTAAAGATATGCATCTCAACAGAGGCACGCAGACGTTCTGCTGCCGGGAGAGCTTCTTCTATACCTATCCCCTCAAGGAGGACGGCGAATTCATCACCACCTACTCGAAACACGATGTCTTCGGTCCTCAGCGCTTCTTTGAGGATGCCGGTAAGGATTATCAGCGCATCATCACCGGCGCTGTGGCCAACCGTATCGTTTACGTCCTTGAAATTGTCAAGGTCCATATATAGGAGAGAACTTGTGATCTTCCTTTTTGCCTTAGCGATAGAACGATCAAGAATTTCCTCTAATGAACGTCTGTTTAAAAGACTTGTAAGGGCATCGTGGATAGCGGAATATGCGAGATTTTCCTGGTATCGATGTAGTTCTGTCCTGTCCTCGAGTGTCATTAAATGTTCTCCTGATTCGAGCTGTACAGTAATAAAATCTATAACCTTTTCTGTTCTGTCTTTACATGTAGCAATAAAGGTTCGGAGCCTTTTCTCGCCAATTCTGGCAGCCTTCAGATCATCTTTCCATGTAGAGATTACGTTCTGTCTGTATTCATCATCAGGGAACGCCTTCTTAAACCATGTTTTTCCATCAGGAATGTCATCATACATATATCCGAAGATTTCTGTAAACTTTGGATTGACATATAAAATTAGATTGTTATCACCAATAAGCATAATACCGAATGGCGATCTCTCCAAGAATGTTTGAAAACGGTTACGTTCATAAATAATTTTTTCTTCTGCCTCGTAGCGTTTATTTTCTTTCTTTATAATCTGTTTTCCAAAAATGGCAATCCCACTTATGCCGATAAGCCAGAAGAACGAGTGAATTCTTATGAATGTAATAATCCGGTCACGTTCAAGCGAACGTAGGGGCGCCATCGGGACTGAAGTGCTGATGCCTCCCCGGATGTCGCCTTCGCTATATCCT
The DNA here is from genome assembly GCA_026388255.1 of Pseudomonadota bacterium. Lineage (NCBI taxonomy): Bacteria > Pseudomonadati > Pseudomonadota > Pseudomonadota bacterium. Next base: position 60,460 of record JAPLKC010000094.1, read on the forward strand.
TGTGCGCTGTGACATTTAAGACATCCTTTGGTTACGATGAATGGTTTCATGAGCCTCACATACTCGGTATTGCCAATCGTTTGAATTGTCGTGGCTTCTTTTATACCTTGTTCAAAGGTTTTGAGGGATTTCTCTTCCCATGGATCGGGGATATTTTCAGGACGTAGCGGTTTGAGGCTTGTGATATGTCCTTTCACCCCATCTTTTTTTTCAAACATTTCGTAGTATTGACGCATTATGTAAGCGGGATTCATTAGCGTGAGCGATTTGTTGTTTTTGGTTTCAATATCACGATCAGGAATATTAAGGTATGTATTAGGTTTTGTCTCTTCGGTTATAGGCACGTATACCCCTCCATGGAAGGTAGCCCATATTCGGAAAGAGGCGTCTTTATCAAAAGAGAGGCGGGCCATGACATCAGCTTTCGTAATGGTTTGTATTTTTGACTGTTGGATATTCCACATCAGAGAGACAACGATAATACATGTCCATATAATGGCCCCGAGAAGAATATAGAGTTTGAGCCTCTTTTTGCCAATATTGTTTTCTAAGTTCAATTCCATCTAACCTTCCTCCGCAAATATCCATTCCTCGTATCTTAACTGCAGTGAATAGTCGTTAGTGAATAGTTAAAGACATTTATATTAATCCGGCAATCATTTTATTAAGTTCGTTAATATCAGCCAGAATATCCATGCCTTCAGCTTTCTTAAATCCTTAAAATTCTTTATCTTATCTTCCACTATTCATCTTCCTGTTTTTGCTATTCACTAACGACTATTCGCTGTCTTTATTACTTTTCACTCGAACTTAAACCCCTTCTCTCTGAACAATCTCATACATGCTTCCGCCACTTCCCTGTCGTAAAGTGTGCCTGCATTCCTTTCGATTTCCTCTAAGGCTGCGTCAACGCCTTTTGCCGGTCTGTACGGTGCGATGATATGGCTTCTACCACATCGGCTAAGGCAATGATGCGCGCCTCGATAAGTATCCCATCTCCTTTCAGCCCTCCCGGATATCCTGAGCCATCCATTCTCTCATGGTGCTGGATAACTATGTCGGCAAGAGGCCAGGGAGATTCCACATCTTTCAGTATATTATAGCCGCACTCAGAATGGGTTTTTATAAGACTGAATTCAATATCACTGAGCCTTGTGGTTTTGCTTAAGATTTCTGCAGGGCCTGAAATCTTTCCGATGTCGTGTATGGAACATGCCATACGGATGCCTTCAATTGTGTCCGGAAGAAGATGCATTTCTATCTCAATTATAGCAACCAACATCGTATTGTCAATCAGCATCCGCAATTCGTATTAAAATCAGTTAAAGATAAGCATCAACCTTGAGACAATACGTGATGAAAATGTTCTTTTATGATAGTAAAAAAAGCCTCTATAATTGGAGATGAGGAAGCTTCTTTGTTTGTAAGAACATCAATTCCAAGCCAAATCTCACCATCCTCGACAGGGATAATTGTAAGAGTGCCGTTGGCGAGTTCTTCTCTTATATTCGGTTGAAACATTAGTGCTATCCCCTTTTTCTGTTTCGCCAGTGTCTTTGCGAACTCAATGTTGTCAACTTCAGCACCGATTTGAGGTTTTAAACCCCTTGAAATAAAATTATTAAATATTAATTCATATGCCACAGATCCTTCAGGCTGAATAATGAGTGGATAACGGGCCAGGTCTTTCCATGTTATCGGTAGTTCAATTTCCATCCGGTACTCGGGGCTTGCCACAAAAACCAACTTTTCGACCTTTGGGGGAATACGAAAAACATTTAATCTTTCGTTGAGATTGGATAATGGGCCTACAATACATATGTCATGCCTGAAGTCGAGCAACTCTTCCGCAAGTTTTCTCGAAGGCCCCTCCCGTACAGTTACCTGGACAGCCGGATAAAGCTCCTTGAATCTATCTATCATACCCATAAGATACAGCATCAATGTTCCTGCTATTCCAACATGCAGGTTGTTTAATTTATAACTTTTTAAAAAATTATCAGTCAT
>JAPLKC010000094.1:62497-76891 GCA_026388255.1 Pseudomonadota bacterium
ACTATCAGTCATTATTGCATGATCAAGGAGTTCTTCCGCATAGACAAACAGTCTCTCTCCTGCTTTGGTAAGAAAAACGCGCTTCTTCTTTATATTGACAAGCTTTACTCCGTATTGAACCTCCAATGCCCTTATCTGTTGGGTCACCGCAGGTTGTGTGACAAACAGTTTTTCAGCAGCTTCGCTGAAACTTTTTTCTTTGGCTACATAGTAAAAGGAAATTATGTGTTGGAGGTTGATCTGAGGCGGCTTCATTTAAGTATTCTAAATCATTGCAAATAATGAGTCAATCTAATTTTATGTCTTTTGGTTTGACGCCATAAAATCTTGACAGCTTATGAATTCATTAGAAAGTATGAATTGATTGTATACATCAACTGGATGAGAATATCTCAGAGGGCGTGGATATTACGGTTATGTTGAACTGCCTGATTCTAAGGATGATAAGAAAGAGACATAATAAGGAGAAACCCTTAAAAAGGAGGACTGCAACAACATGAATAAGATAGATTTCGTCGATCAGACCATACGGGATGCGCAACAAAGTCTGTGGGGTTATACCATGAGAACAGAACATATGACCCCTATTGCGGAGATGATGGATAAGGTCGGATACAGAGCCATTGGAACAGTAGGTAGTCAGGCATTTACTATACAGGTACGTAATCTCGATGAAAATCCCTGGGAGAGAATCCGGGTACTTTCCAGGCTTATAACCAGAACCCCTCTGCGCGGGTCCTACCAGACGGGAAGCCTTTCCTCCTTCGATTTGAGCACTCCCCGTGACATTATCACCCTCTGGATTAAGAGATCAATTGCTCATGGAATAAAAAGTTTCTGGATATGCGATTACCAGGATAATATGGAGAGGTTTCGCTACTTTGCACAATTAGCCAAGGCCGAAGGCGCCGAAGTAGTACCGTCTCTAATGTATACTTCCAGTCCTGTCCACACCAGTGAGCACTGGGCGGAAAAGACCCGGATGATAGCGGCTGAGAAGAATTGTGTGGATCGCATCATGATAGAGGATGCGTCAGGAGTCATAACGCCTGAAGATACCCGAAAGCTCGTGTCCGTTGTTCTGAAGAATTGCGGCGGTCTGCCGATTGAGTTCCACTCTCATTGCAATGCAGGACTTGCTCCTCTGTGTTATATCGAAGCTATTAAAGCTGGAGTCACAACAGTGCATACAGCCGTTGCACCTCTTGCCAATGGCACTTCTTTGCCGGCCACAGAGAGTATTTTAAAGAATGCCAAGCGTTTGGGTTTTACGTCAGACCTGGATGAAGATGCCCTTGCAAACGTTTCAGCACATTTCAGAAAAATTGCCGAAATGGAGGGCCTGCCCATTGGAATGCCGATGGAATACGACCTCTTTCATTTTGAGCATCAGGTGCCCGGCGGCATGATGTCAAATCTCACAAGACAACTCAGGGAAGTAGGCATGGAAAACCGTCTTGCAGAGATACTTGAGGAGGTTGTCCTGGTCCGGAAGGATTTTGGATATCCTGTAATGGCAACTCCCTATTCGCAGATTGTAGGCGCACAGGCTATAGAAAACATAATCCTTGGGGAGCGGTATAAACAGGTCACAGATGAGGCAATTAAGTATATTCTCGGGTACTATGGAGAGCCGATTGTTCCCGTTGACCAGAACGTCAAAGACAGGGTGATGAGCTTACCCAGGACCAAAGAATTTCTCAATTGGGTTCCAGAAGGGTACCTCAAATCCGTTGAAGAGATCCGTAAAGAAGTTGGCCCTGATCTTTCCGATGACGACCTTTTGCTCAAGCTCCTTATTCCGGGAAAGCCTGTGAAAAACGGTAAATCTGAGAAAAAAATAGTGAAAACAATGGCAAAGCCTGCGGTGTCAGGCAATGTGCCTGTTGATTTTCCTAAGGAATTCAGTGTGGAAGTAGACGGGGACGTATTTAATATCAAGATTTCACCGGTCTGGAATGGGAGCGAAAACGTAGCAGAGGTGCAGCAACAGGATGGTTCGAAGAAATCGAAGAAACCTGAAAAACTGCCGGCTGGTGCTATTTTAACCGGCATGGCAGGATTGGTCCTTTCCTTTGAAGTAAAGGTTGGCGATAGAGTAAAAGCAGGGGATCTGGTGGCAATGATCGAGGCAATGAAAATGAGAAGACACATAAACTGCCCGCATGACGGGATAGTAAAAGAGATTTGTGCCCAGGAAGGCGAGATCGTTGAGCCTGAGGATCTTTTGATGGTGGTGGCGTAAAATGATCAAGAAAATCCTTATAGCAAATCGTGGTGAAATAGCCATCCGTGTCATGCGTGCCTGCCGGGAGATGGGCATTCTTTCTGTTGCTGTCTATTCTGAGGCAGACAAAGATGCACTATTTGCGAAATATGCTGATGAAGCATATCTGCTTGGCCCGGCGCCGGCAACCCAAAGTTATTTGAATATCGAAAAAGTGATTAAAGCGGCAAAAGAATGCGGGGCAGACGCAATCCACCCCGGCTATGGTTTTCTTGCCGAGAACCCTAAATTTGCCAGGATGTGTGAAGAAGAGGGCATAAAGTTCATCGGACCGTCGAGCAGGGTTCTTGCACTCCTTGGCGACAAGGTAGCAGCACGCCGCGAGATGATAAGAGCGGGAGTACCTGTGGTGCCGGGGACCGATGAATGTGTTACACAATTCAAGCAGGCAAGGGACATAGCCGAGGAAACCGGGTATCCGATTATCATCAAACCCTCCGGTGGTGGAGGGGGAATCGGGATGACCATCGTGTGGAGTGAAGGAGAACTGGAAAAGGCTTTGGAGTCGACGCAGGCCATTGCCGCGACCACCTTCGGCATAGCCGATGTATACATTGAGAAATACCTTACCAATCCCCGCCATATAGAGTTTCAGCTAATGGGAGACTCCCACGGAAACGCCATCCACCTTGGAGAACGGGAATGTTCCATACAACGAAGACATCAGAAGTTGATCGAGGAATCCCCTTCCCCGGCCGTATCTGCAAAGCTCCGCAAAGAGATTGGAGAGAAAGCTGCAAACGCCGCAAGGATGGTCGGTTATGAAGGCGCAGGGACCATGGAGTTCCTTTACTCTGATGGAAAATTGTATTTCATGGAAGTGAATGCTCGTGTGCAGGTGGAGCACCCGGTGACGGAGATGGTAACAGGTGTGGATATAGTGAAAGAGGGGATACGGATCGCCTCGGGATTGCCCTTAAGTATCGCACAGAAGGACGTGAAACTGCGGGGGAGCGCTATTGAATGCCGTATCAATGCGGAAGATCCCTTTGAAGACTTTGTCCCGACACCGGGGAAGATCAAAAGCTATAATGCTCCGGGAGGTCCGGGTGTTCGCGTTGACAGCGGCGTGTACAGCGGGTATACGATACCTCCCTTTTATGACCCCATGATCGCAAAGCTTATTGTCTGGGGAAATGACCGGAATGAGGCAATACAGAGAATGCGGCGGGCGCTCTATGAATACATTATCACCGGAATGAAGAACAATATCCCCTTCCACCTGGCGGTCATGGAAAACCCGCGCTTTGTGAAAGGCAAACTGGGAACCCATTTTATCGAAAGCGAGACTACCCTGTTCGATGATATGAAGAGCATTATAGAACGGGAGAGATCATTAGAAGAAAAACTCCCTAAACTGGTTGAAGAAAAAAAGAGAATCGCCGCTATCGCTGCTGTGACTGCGATGACACAGATGTACGGGCAGAGATAAATAAATCACATATTCCTCGAAGCTTTGCTTCGGGATGACCATATTTACTTGCTCATTGCTGGAGAGGGCAGGGTTAGGGGATACCTCGCAGTTCTGCTGTGGGGAGGTTCATTAAAGAAGGAGTTTTATGGGAAAAACAATTGTCATTCTGGGGACTTTTGATACAAAAGGGGACCATTTACAGCTCTTAAAAGAGAAAATTGTCTCCAGAGGGCACAGGGTTATTACAATGGACCTTAGCATGGGAGGCAGCTCCGCAATACAGGCTGACATTAATCCGCAGGAGATCGCCGGCCTTATGGGAAAGAATACGGAAGAGTTCATAGCCTCGAGAGATAGACATATGAAAACAGAGGTAATGATAAAAGGGGCGCAGCAGAAGATTCTGGAACTTCTTTCCAGACAGGAGGTAGATGGCGCAGTAGCCCTTGGCGGAGCATCAATGGCACTTATAGGTTCCAGGGTAATGTCGAAACTTCCCTTCGGGATACCGAAAGTGATTGCCACGTCAGCGGCCATGCCTGCTTATTCGGCAGAGTGGTTTGACTCTATGGATATCCTTGTAATGCAAATAATTATGGAATTTACAGGAATGAACGAACTTTTGACTCATGCTATCGGACAGATTGCAGGAGTGATTTCGGGAATGGTGGAGGAGAGCTTTCCTCATACCTCTCTGTCCCTGCCTTATCCGGCTGTGGCAATAACGGAAATCGGTTTCTGTCCCAAGTGCACCAGGCAGGTTGAGGCGTTGCTGGAGGAGAGAGGATACCATGTTTGTACGTTTCATGCTCAAGGGATAAGCGAAAGGGCGATGGACCGGCTTATCTCTCAGGGTTTCTTCGATGGTGTCATAGACATAGTTCCGGCAGGCTTAATCGAGGAGATCTTTCAGGGGAACAGACCGGCCGGTATGGAGAGGATTGATGCGGCCTGCAACAGAGGTATCCCTATGATCCTTGCTCCCTGTACGATAAACCTCACAGGATGTGGTGTAACCCGTAAGAACAGGGAACAATATATATCAAGACCACGAATAATGAAAATGGACGAGATGAGAGCAATGACCCGTTACAATGCTGATGAATTACAATATGCTGCCGGCTTTTACAGAGAGAAATTAAATAAAGCAAAAGGGCCGGTGAAATTCTTTGTACCTCTAAAGGGCTGGTCTGCCATAGACCGGGAGGGTTCTGTACTCTATGATCCGGAGGGAGACCGGGTTTTTATTGATGCATTAAAAGAAGGTTTGAAACCACAGGTAGAAATTGTAGATGTTTCATGCAATCTCGAAGACCCTGAGTTTGCTGAGGCTATGGTCAAAGCCTTTGACAGAATTTTTAAGGAATTACAACACGCTTGAAAGCTATAAAGGAGGGCATCATGTCTGATAAATGGATTTATTGGCTTGAGGAACTGGGCAAGGAGGACAATGAACGTGTTGGTAAAAAATGCGCCAATCTTGGTGAGATCGCTAAAGCAGGGCTACCTGTTCCGAAGGGATTCTGTCTGTCCATCGATGGCTATACTATGTTTACGAATAAGACCGGGGCAGCGGAGGAAATCGGACGTTATCTTGAAGATCACAAACCCGCTGCTGATGATATTGAAGGGATTCGTCAACTCAGTTTGAAAATGCGACAGATTATGGAGTCCAAACCTATGCCCACGGAGATGTCGGATGTTATCCTGTCATATTACGGCAAGCTTTGTGACAGTGCCTGTGCGTTGGACCTGGCCGTATCCACCCGTTCCGCCGGGGCAGTAAGTCATCCCGGGCAGTATGAGACATACCTAAACGTGAAGGGTAAGGAAGACCTCCTGGATAAGGTGCGGAAGGTTTGGGCAAGCACCTGTAATGAGCGCTCCGTTGCATTTCGCATCAAGAAGGATATGCCCCTTGGGAAGGAGCCTATCGGCGTGGCCGTGCTGACTATGGTCAAAGCCCGCTCAGCCGGCATTGCCTTTAGCGCTGATCCCAATACTGGCGACACCTCCAAGATTATAGTCGAAGCGAACTGGGGTTTGGGCGAAAGCGTTGTCAGTGGTGAACTCATGCCCGACCGCTGGGTCCTAAACAAGGAGACCCTGGAAATCCGTGAAAGAACACTTGGCAAAAAAGACAAAGCCACGGTATGCCTGGAGTGTGGAATCGATGATGCTGAGATCGCACCTGAAAAGGCTTGTTCTTATTGCCTGACCGATGAGGAGTTGTACGAGATTGGAAAACTGGCCAATAAGCTCGAGGCGCACTTCGGCGTTCCTCAGGACATTGAATGGGCTGTGGATGAGGACATGCCTTTTCCTAACATTATATTGTTGCAGACGCGCCCTGTTGTCATCGCAAAGCAGAGTGCAGCGGACCAGGTTGCTGATCTAATGATCGGCATGCTCTCTTTCAGGTAGTGTCAGAACGATGTGTTGAATTTGCTGTAATCCGTAGCGATTATGCGACGGCATAAAAAATAAGGGGGTAAGACAATGTTACATGATGCTTACGATTTATCGTTTTACGAATTTGATGATGAGAAAGACCCAAAAGAATACGGTGTTTTACTATGCGACGTAGTTCATGGCAGACCGCCCATGAAACCAACTTACATGGGCATTGGCTGGTACTGGTACTATCATGGGGTGCGCTACGGAGCTGAAACCCTGCATTTACCCACTACTCATGGCTGGGACTCGCGGTTCGTAAAAGGCTATCCTTATATTACTGCGATCCGTACCACTCCTGAGGAGGCAAAAGAGCGGGAGCCCATCTTCAGAGAGAAGATCAAACCCTTCCTTGAGAACTTTGACGGCGTTTGGGACCCTCTGAAAGCGGAGTTGCTGAAGATGTACAAGGAGGCCAAAGAAGCGCGGGGACTCAAGGAGTGGGATGATATAAAGAAACTAAACAATGCTGACCTCTTGAGCTTTTTTCTCGACTTTGCTTACATCATCAATCGTAAAGAAGGTGAAATCCATTTTATCATGCTCATGGCATCTTTTTATATTGTCGGCCTACTCCAGGAGATGTGGCGGGCCCTTTTTGGAGAAGAGCCCTCTATTGATCCGAACTTCCACAAGCTCATGTCGGGGTTCGAGAATCAGGATATGAAAATGGGGCGTATGATGTGGCAGCTCGGCCGGAAGGCGGTAGAACTTGGTTTGGAAGACACCTTCATGAATACCGGGGATGATGTGCTCATAGACAAACTCAATACCTCAGAGGCGGGAAGAACATGGAATAGCCTCTACCATGAGTTCTTGCTGGAACACGGGTGGCGCTCCGACCGGGCACACTCCTACGACAGCCCGGTGTGGCTTGAGAAGCCTGCTCAAGCCCTCGGAAGGATCAAGCTTCTTATGTCGCAAACTGTTTTTAAATTCGACGTGGAGCGGGAACGTGTTATCAAAGATCGCGAGCAGGCCGAAAAGGAAATTCTTGCCAAGGTGCCGGAGGTACAAAGACCGGCTTTTGGTCTGCTGGTAAAGGCTGCCCAGAAGTCAGGCTACTGGAGCGAGGATCATGGTTATTTTTGCGACTGTTATGTAGGTGCAATAGGCCGATGGATTCTCCAGGAGTTCGGCAGGAGGTTTGCACAGGCCGGGAGTATCAACGATGCTGAGGACGTCTACTTCCTCCATCCCAACGAAGTACGTAAAGCTGCAGTATCCATGGGAAGGATCAATCTCCGTCCCTATGTGGAGCGTCGTAAAGAGGCTTGGGAAGAGAACATGAAGATCGAACCTGTACCCTTCTTTGGTGATATAAGCCAGGCACAGGACGTGGTCCGAAGCGATCCTACCCTTCTTGTTTCCACACAGGTTCCTGTTGTGAGAAAAGAACTGAAGGCAGATCTGTACGGTGCTGCATGCGCTCCGGGTTCCTTCCAGGGAACAGCAAGGGTGATCATGAGCGTGGATAATATCGCTGAATTGAAACCCGGCGAAATACTGGTTGCCCCAGGCACCTCTACGGCATGGATGGTAGTTTTCGGTATAATCAAGGGACTTGTGACTGACGGCGGCGGTGCCCTGTCTCATCCTGTTATCATGGCCAGAGAATTTGGTATCCCCTGCGTTTCGGGAACCATTGAGGCCACGCAGAAGATAAAGACCGGTGACAAGATCTGGGTAGATGGCAACCGCGGGGTGGTTTTTATTATGGATAAATAGTTATCTGCAACTCAAATTTCCCTCTACCCCGAGTAAGGCTTTGGATAGATATGAATATTGATTCAGATAAGGTTAAATAGGGGAATATGGTAAGATAAGAGATGCTTTTTATAGTTAAAAAATCACTGATGTGCTGAAAATAGTTATTCTTAAAAGGAGGAAATTATAATGGCAAAAACACCCTTACCGCAGGTGCTTGGAGAGTTGATCGAGGATAGGGCGCAGAGGAATACGGATAAAATCTTTCTCCGTTTTAAGGATCAGTCATTCACTTATGACGACATGAATCGTTATGCAAACCGTTGCGCAAACGCTTTTATTAACCAGGGGGTAGCAAAGGGAGACAAGGTCAGCATCATGCTTCCCAACTGCCCGGAATATATACATCTCTGGTTTGGCTCGGCAAAGATGGGGGCAGTGGAGGTTCCGATCAATACATCCTATAAGGGTGAGTTCCTGCGACATATTATTGACCAGTCTGATTCGAAGATTCTTGTGGTTGCCCACGAGTTTCTGGATCGCGTCAAACTGATAGAGGATGCTTTACCGAAGGTGAAAAAAGTAGTGGTCCTGGGAGGTCTCGAACAAGAGAAAGCCGCCGGATATAAGGTTCCCTTGATCAGTTTTGAGGAGTTCTTTAATGCTCCAGAGACACCTGTCGATGTAAAGATCTACCCCTCAGATCCCCAAAACATCATATACACCTCAGGGACAACCGGTCTTTCCAAAGGCGCCCTTGGTCCCCATAAGTTCTGGATTACGGTGGCCGAGCAGTTGCTCCCGTTGCGTGAGGGCGGAAAAGACGACATTTTCTATACATTCTTGCCGCTTTATCATATGAACGGTCAATGTCTCACAACAATAACTGCTCTGCTCGCAGAAGGCCAGATGGTGCTTTCCGATAAATTCAGCGCCAGCCGCTTCTGGGAAGAAATCCGCCGTTGCGGGGCAACCCAGTTCAACTATCTCGGAGCAGTGATACCGATACTCGCAAAACAGCCGGAGAAACCGGACGATCTTGATAATCCGGTCAAGATAGCTTTTGGAGCAGGTTGTCCTCAGAATGTAATGGACTACTTTGAAAAACGATTCGGGTTGAAATGCATGGAAGGATTCGGGATGACGGAGATAGGCATTCCGGTCCACACGACTCTTTATGACAGAAGGCCGGGTTCATGCGGACAACCTCTGCCTATCTATGAAGTCAAACTTTTTGATGACAATGACGATGAAGTACCTCCAGATGAGCCGGGAGAGATTGTGTTCCGCCCGAAAGAGCCTTTTACCATGATGATCGAGTATTACAATATGCCGGATAAAACTCTGGAATCCTGCCGCAATCTCTGGTTCCATACCGGCGATTTAGCCAAAAGGGACACCGACGGTTACCTTTATTTTATCGACAGAAAGAAGGATTCCCTCCGTAGAAGAGGAGAGAATATCTCATCCTTTGAGGTGGAAAGGGCCATTAATACACACCCGAAGATTCTTGAGTCGGCAGCCGTTGCAGTGAAGGCTGAAATGCCGGAAGATGAAGTAAAAATATGCGTTGTCCTTAAAACAGGCGAGACCCTAACACCTGAAGATCTGATCGAATATGCCAATGAAAGAATGCCATATTTTGCGGTACCGAGATTTGTGGAGTTCATGGACAGTTTGCCTAAGACGCCTACAGAGCGTGTACAGAAATACTTGTTGAAACAAGCCGGCATTACCCCGAATACATGGGACAGGGAAAAAGCTGGAGTTGAAGTGAAGAGATAAAAATCGGATGGTGCAATACAATAAGGAAAAGTAAATTTGGAAGATTAAAACAACGAGGGTTTGCTAAGGAGGAAAGATGGTAGGCATTACATCGGTTAGCGCCTATATCCCTATGTACCGGCTGAACAGGGAAGAAATAGAAAAAATGTGGAAAGCCGGGGCAGCCGCCGGAGAAAAGGCTGTGGCAGGTTACGACGAGGACACTGTTACAATGGCTGTAGCTGCCGCCATTGACTGCTTAAAGCCCGGCAACGAAGATGTGAACGGACTTTATGCGGCTACAACCACTGCCCCATACAAGGAGAAACAGAGCGCTGCCATCATAGCCAGTGCACTTGATCTGGATAAGAGATGCTATACGGCTGACTTCAGCAACTCCCTGAGAGCGGGAACCATAGCATTGAAAGCGGCTATAGATGCGGTTGTGAGTGGCTCCGCCGGGAGGATTCTGGTGACGGCCTCAGACTGCCGCATTGGTGCACCAGGGGGAAGGCTTGAACAAAACCTGGGAGACGGGGCTTGTGCCCTCATGATAGGGTCAAGCGACCTTCTTGCGACTATTGAAGATAATTATTCAATTTTTAGTGATTTTACTGATTTATGGCGAACTGAGGATGATATGTTTGTTCAATCCGGGGAAGGGCGGTTTATAGACGAAGCAGGTTATATGCCTATAATGCAGGAAGCTGTTTCAGAATTGATGAAAAAGCATTCACTTGTTCCCGGGGATTTTTCTAAAATTGTTTACTATGCATCAGATAATAAACAACATGCCGCTCTGGCGAAAAGACTGGGTTTTGACAGGTCTCAGGTTCAGGACCCTTTGTTTGAGCAGATTGGCAATACCGGTGTAGCTGCATCATTTATCATGTTGGCGGCTGTCCTGGAGGAAGCAAAACCAGGAGACAGGATTTTATTTGCGAACTATGGCGACGGTGTTGATACTTTCATATTTTGTGTGACTGAAAATATAGGCAGAATCCATAACAAATCAATGGTGAAAAAAAGGTTGGCAGCAAAGAAGTCCATCGATTATGGGACCTATCTAAACTGGCGCGATCTTATCCCCTTTGAAGCTTCAAGCCTTCCCGACAGGGCTGAGCCTTCGTTGGCACCCAGATGGAGGGAAAGGAAAACCGTTACAGCCTTGTATGGGTTTAAATGCAGAAAGTGCGGCATTCCCCAAATACATCCAATCGGACAAACTGCGAGGATCTGTGTTGTATGCCAGTCAAAAGATGATTTTGAAGCATATAAGTTTTCTGACAAAACAGGGAAACTCTTTACCTATGCAGTTGATATATTGCAGCCTACCAAAAACCCTCCCGGTCTCAACGGCGTCATTGATTTTGACGGAGGCGGCAGGCTGATATGTGAACTTACAGATTACAATCTCGACAAAGTTGCCATAGGTATGCCTGTAGAAATGGTTTTTAGAAAACTTTTTCAGGGTAAAGGAATATTGAACTATTTCTGGAAGGCAAAACCGATTTAAGGTTTTAAAAAGAGCTAAAGGAGCTGCTTCGATGGAGAGTATTAAAGATAAAGTTGCAATAGTGGGGATGGGTTGCACCAGGTTTGGTGAACGATGGGACATGGGCGTGGAAGATCTTCTTGTCGAAGCAGCCTACGAGGCATTTCAAGATGCAGGTATAGAACCTAAGGATGTTCAGGCAGCCTGGCTCGGCACGGTTTTTTCAGGCATGAGCGCTCTTACCCTGGCACCCCTGGGGCTGCAATATATCCCTGTTACGAGGGTTGAGAATATGTGCGCCACCGGGTCTGAGGCCCTCAGGGCTGCAAGCTATGCAGTTGCTGCCGGCGTATGCGATATAGCCCTGGCAATAGGCGTAGAGAAGCTCAAAGATTCCGGGCAAACCGGGGTAAAAGGCCCTTCCATAATCGGTGACAATACTGACGGAAGTTCGGCAATTGGCTCTGGGTACAGCGCACCTGCGTCCTTTGCTTACCTGGGAACGAGGTATTTCCATCACTATGGTCTGAATCCTGATGAAGGGAAGAGGTTGCTTGCTGAAATTGCAGTGAAGAATCATTACAATGGCAGTCTCAATCCCAAAGCTCATTTTCATAACATACTCACCGTTGAGCAGGTAGTAAAAGCGCCTATCGTAGCCTGGCCTCTCGGCTTATTTGATTGTTGCGGAGTCAGCGACGGCGCTGCTGCAGCTATCGTAACACGTGCCGACATGGCAAAGAACTTTCGGAGTGATCCTGTTTATGTGAAGGGACTGGCTATAAGTGTCGGGGCTCGTCAGGGGTCTATGAGGCAGGATTATGATTATGTACATATAGATGAAAATGTTCTTGCCGCTAAGAAAGTATATGCTGAGGCAGGGATAAAGGACCCTCGAAAGGAGATAAGCATGGCCGAGGTCCATGACTGCTTTACCTGCCACGAGTTGATAGTATACGAGGATCTGGGCTTTAGCCCGAGAGGAAGGGCCAGGGATGATATAGATGCAGGAACGTTTACCCTGAAGGGGGAGTTGCCGGTGAATACCGATGGTGGGCTAAAATGCTTTGGTCATCCTCTTGGCGCCAGTGGTCTGAGGATGATGTACGAGGTATACAAGCAACTACAAGGCAAGGCCGGTCCCCGTCAGGTGAAGAATCCGCGTCTGGGTATGACCCACAATCTGGGAGGTAATGCGGGGAATGGCGTCGGGTGCTGTGTTGTTGTGGGAAACGAAAAAGGGTGATTGAGAGCGAGTGGAGAATGAAGGATCTGCTCCATTTAGTTTTTGTCTGTATCGGTAATCGCAACCGAAGTCCTTTCGCTGAGTTCTTCTTCTCTAAGCTGATCAGCGAAAGAGACAAGATGCTTGTTGATAAGATAAGGGTGACGTCAGCGGGGTTTATTCCGAGGAAGATGAAAAACAAGATGGCAGAACTCCATATAAATCCACCTGAACCTTTTTTTGGCAGACCTATTGCTGAAAGCACGCTGGTAGCGCTACTCAGTCACGGCATCACCGTTTCTGATAAATGGAGGACAAGCGCCCTGACCCCTGAAATATTGGATGAGGCGGATATGATAATTGCAGTATTGCCGGACCAGAAGAAAGATCTTGCCGAACTCTATCCAAAAATCAAGGCTAAAGTCTTCACCATAAGAGAGATATCAAAATGGGATGGATACCTGGTACAGGAGGATTACGGATTCAAGGACATTCCCGAGGATAACACCCTTTGGAATTATGTGGAGGAGAACCCTGACTATGTTTCAAACATCCTGCATGAAATGGAAAAGATGTTGGTAAAGGCATATCCTCATATACTTGAACGTTTGGGGCTCAAAATCGGGACCTGAAAAAACTTGACGGCAGCTTTAACTGTGTGGGGTTGAAGAACCGGAAAAAAGGGGATCTAAAATGGATGATGACGTAAAAGGACCTGCGCGGCTTATTTCGTTGGAGATAAATTACGAAACACTACGGCAAGACCTGGAGCATTTCAGGCAAAAGGCGCTCGAACTTGGAGCATCGATGGCGGAAATTGTACCTGCCGACTGGGTGGAAGTAGATGAGAGGGTAAGGCTCAAGTGTACTGTTCCAATGTGTCCCCATTACGGCAAAAGCGCATATTGTCCGCCGAATGCCCCTGATATTGACTTCGTACGTCGTGCGTTCAGCCGTTACAAATGGGCAATCCTGTTTGCGCTGGATGTGATGCCTGTTTCTGAATTTTCAGACAGGGATGTTCAACGTAAGGCAGGAGTCCAGTGGACCAAAAGAGATATGGAAATAACAGGCAGGCTGGAGACAGCAGCCTTCGGCAATGGATACTATCTTGCCATGGGATTCTGCCAGTTCAGTTGTAACACAGCGCTCTGTGCGTCTGAAAAGTGTCAGGTGATTCAGGGAAACAAGTGTGCTCACCCGCTTAAGGCCAGGCCTTCAATGGAGGGAATGGGGATAGACGTATACCGTTTGGTGAGAAAAGCAGGGTGGGAGATTTATCCGATTTACAGAAGTGTGGACCCTGCAGCGGTACCACGAGCGCTTGCTGTAGGGATCGTTTTTATCTTCTGAATTCTTAAACGGGAGGTGATTCGAAGAATTACAGGTTCACAGAAATAAAAAAAGGAGGGATTATGAAGTATTATTTGAAATTTACGATACTTGCGGGTTTGATCTGGGGCTTTATTGCTATTCAGCGTATTGTCATTGCTATTATTATGCCTGCGATTCAGGCTGAGATGAAGTTCAGTTATACTGATGTTGGTATGATCATATCCATTACAGGGCTCATCTGGGCCTTCGGCACGGCTATCGGTGACAAATTCGGCCGTCGCCCGGTCATTGTCGGCTGCACCATTCTTGCTTCCATCTTTTCCTGGATGACCGGTATGGTAAATACGCTCGGCAGTATGCTCGCAATCCGGGGAGTCCTGGGATTTTTTGAGGGAGGCCCCTGGGGTCCTATCATTGCTACAGTAGGGGAAGAATCACCCGAGGAGAAGAGGGGTTTGCTGGTAAGCCTCATCCCCGGCAGTTTTTTTCTTATCGGCGTATTTTTGGGACCAATTCTTGCTGTCTGGCTCCTTACCAAGTTCGGGTCCTGGCGGCCTGTGTTTTACATCATATCAATACCGGGCGCCGTCCTCGCCATAATTGCAGCATTCCTTATGCATGAGCCGGCATCTGTTGCAGCAGGGATCAAGGCGCGTAAAGAAGGCAAGGAAAGGGTTGTTATGCAGCACGGGCATAAGGTAAAAATCACCGAT